>CAYTFL010000013.1:0-10817 GCA_964437105.1 Candidatus Woesearchaeota archaeon
TCTTTCACCATCCACCTCAACACTAGCTTTAATTCCTTTATCCATCAAGAACCGTCTAGGAAACTTGACATCTGCTTCATAACTAGCAATTTTCTCTCCCAATAACTTATCTCTTAAAGCAGCAACATCCTTAGGAATATCTAAAACAACTTTAACGACTTCCTCACCCTTAAAATTCTTAAGCTTAACTTTCTCATACTCAAACTTTTCAACTTTCAAAGCTTTCTTCAAATCCTTTTTTCTAATAAAGAAATAAGGCTTATACTGATTCACCGTAACAAAAGCTTCACCCTTTTCTGACCTACCATAAAGAAAAACTGCAGCCTTCCCATTAATAACTCTGTAGCTAGAATCCACAATAAATCCTTTCATAACAAAAAATAACACCTAGAAATTTATAAGAGTTCCCCCAAAAACATTTAAAAACAACAACACCTCTACAATCTATATGAAAAAGAAGGTGAAAAAGAAAGTTGGCCCTCTAAGACAATTACAAGAGTTAACGTTTGGCCAAAAAGCTTCAGACTGGTTAACAAGCTTTGTAGGAAGCTGGACCTTCATTCTACTATTCTTAGTATTCATGGCAATTTGGATATACCTTAACGTAAAAGCTATTATGGGAGAATGGGACCCTTACCCTTTCATCTTACTAAACTTCGTACTTTCATGTTTAGCAGCGATCCAAGCTCCAATCATCTTAATGTCTCAAAACCGGGAACTTGAGCGAGACAGAATCAACTTAAAATACGATTACCAAGTTAACAGAAAAGCTGAAAGAGAGATTCAAAAAATTCTAAGAGAACTTACAGCAATCAAGAAAAAGGTTTACGGCGATTTAAACGAAATGAAAAAGCCCAAGAAAAGAAAGAAACGCTAACCCAAATAATTAGTTTTAGCCTGTATCTGCGCACCTCTAGCAGTCCTCATATAAGACTCTTCAATCTCTTTATACCTCTTCATATCCTCTGCACGCACTGATGCCCTCACTTTATTCAAAGCTTCATCAAAATGCCTCATCGAAATCTCTTTATTCTTCAAACTTTCACGCAGCGCCAACATTCCCGCTTCACGACATATTCCTTCAATATCACTACCAACATAATTCTCAGTCTCAGCAACTAACCTCTTAAAATCCACATCACTACCCAACTTCATATTCATAGTATGTATCTTAAATATTTCCATCCTCGCCTTCTCACTAGGCAACTCAGCCAACAACATCCTATCAAACCTACCAGGCCTTAACAACGCCGGATCCAATATATCTGGCCTATTCGTTGCAGCAATAACTATCACATCATGCAACTCTTCCAACCCATCCATCTCCGTTAAAAGAGTATTCACCATTCGTTCAGTCACATTACTACCTCCCATACTCATCCCTCTCCTCATAGCAATCGCATCAATCTCATCAAAAAATATTACAGTCGGCGCAACTTGCCTAGCTTTCTTAAATATTTCTCTCATCCCTTTTTCTGACTCACCAACCCATTTATTCAACAACTCTGGCCCTTTTACTAAAATAAAATTTGCTTGCGACTCATGCGCTACAGCTTTAGCTAACAAAGTCTTACCACAACCCGGCGGCCCATACAACAAAACTCCTCTCGGCGCCCTTATCCCTAACTCAGAAAACTTCTTCGAATACTTCAACGGCCACTCCACTGCTTCAATCAACTCTCGCTTCACATCATTCAAACCACCCACATCTTTCCATCCAATGGCCGGCACCTCAACTAAAACTTCTCTCATACCTGAAGGTCCAACAATCTTCATACCTTCTTCAAAATCTTCCTGCGTAATAATCAACTTATCCAACACTTCCTGCGAAATCGCTTGATCTTCTTTCATGTTAATATCCGGCAATATCCTTCTAATAACATTAATCGCCGCTTCTTTACATAAAGCCGCTAAATCCGCTCCAACGAACCCATGCGTCAACTCTGCCCACCTCTTCAACTTAACATCCTTTTCCAACGGCATGTTCCTTGTATGAATCTTCAAAATGTTTAACCTACCCGCTTTCGACGGCACTCCAATAATAATCTCTCTATCAAACCGCCCCGGCCTTCTCAAAGCAGGATCTATAGCATTCGGCCTATTCGTTGCAGCAATAACTACCACCTTACCACGTTCATTTAATCCGTCCATTGTAGCTAACAACTGCGCCACCATCCGTTTCTCTACTTCACCATAACTTTCTTCACGCTTACTAGCAATCGCATCAATCTCATCAATGAATATTATAGACGGCGCTTTCTTCTCCGCTTCCTGAAACTTTTCCCTTATTTTCTTCTCAGCCTCACCCACAAACTTCGACACAACTTCAGGTCCATTAATCAAAAGAAAGTTTGCATCCGACTCATTCGCCACAGCTTTAGCCAACAAAGTTTTACCACAACCTGGCGGCCCATGCAAAAGTATACCTCTCGGCGGTTCAATACCTAACCGTTCAAACAATACTGGATGCTTCAACGGCAACTCCACCATCTCTCTAACCTTTTTTATTTCCTCAGACAATCCACCAATATCTTCATACGCCACACTCGAGATCTTTTCTTCCAAAACATCAACGGCCTTAGGATTAAACTTCAACTCAGTATTCTCAGTGATTATTAACGCACCCTTCGGATGCCCATCCGCTACAACAAACCTCAGCCCAGATATACCAAACCCTCCCATAAAATCATCTTCAAACATTTGGAACACATCTTCAAAGAACGGATTATCAGACATAGCACTCCTCCTTCTTTTAGTACCACCTAAAGCAATGATATCTCCCTTAACTACAGCTCTTCCTAATAAGCCTCGCTTAAACAAATTTGGATCAACTCTAATCGTAACACCTTTTTGTGCTGGCGCAATAGTCACACCCTTTGCTTCTTTCACCACAGCACGCCTAACTTTCACTAACTCACCAATACCAGTCTTAGCATTCCTTCTAAGTATACCATCCATACGTATTACAGTCTGCCCAATATCTGTAGGGTACGCCCTATCCACTATACCCACAGTTTTTCTTCCCCCTTCAATCTCAAGAATATCACCAACTCTCACTCCAATGGACCTCATAGTCTCTGTATCTATCCTAACCACTCCCTTATACGCCTCTTCCTGGAGGGCTTCCATAACCTTCAGAGTAACTTCTACCATGTTCAAAATTATAGTTTTCAAGACCTTAATAAACTTTACGTAACGCTGGAAACTACAAAATTTTAAGAATATAAGGCTTAACTCTAACCCTATGACCTTATACACAAAATGCATCCTTGATCCAATTGAAGATCATGACGGAACAAGGATTACTGTAATGAGCAGAGACACTTTAAATGATGGAATAACACTAGATAACTATAATTACGATGAAGAATTAAGAGACTTAGCACCTCCTTCAAGATTAGTAGGCGCACATTACAGAGGCTTACCCTGGGAAAAGTTTGTAAAAAGATATACTACTCACCTTAAAAGTCAAGAACCATTGGTTAGACAACTTGCGCAGAGAGCTCTTAGTGAAGATCTTACTTTACTTTGCATTGAAAAGAAAGGAGAAAACTGTCACAGAGTACTGTTAGCAGAAAGATGTCAACAATACGAACCTTCCTTACAAGTTATCCACCGTTAGACAACAATCGTTATAAACGCTCACACAACTAAACTACCATGCTCAACCACATTACTCTTCCAAACGATATTACAGTAGTTTACGGTTCATCTTCTACAGGAAAAACCACATTTTGCTTCCAATGCACCGCTAACAATTCTGGAAAAATAATATTCATTGACACAGAAAACTCTTTCAACATTGAACGCATCCAAAAAATGAACCCTTTAATTGACTTAAACAACATAATTATGATCAAAGCCACCCGCTACTCTGAACAATTCAAAGCTGTAAAAAACTTAACACACACAAAAAACATTTCTTTAGTAATAATCGATTCTTTTACTCACTACTACCGAAGAAAAGTTCAAGAAGGCATTACAATTAACCCTCCAACAATCCGAATGTTACAAATGTTAAAGGATCTAAACATTCCGGTCATCTTAACCTCACAAGTTTACTCTTCTTTTGATGGCAAAACCCACCCTATCGGCGGAAGCCTACTCAAACGCTTTGGCGAACAAACAATCCATTTACAAGAAGAAGATAATAAACGTCAAGCAACAGTTAAAGAAACTAACATTAACATTCCTTTTATTATAACAGATAAAGGTTTAATCGTTTAAATAAACTTCAAAAGCCTGTCTCAAATCTCTCTGCGACTCAAAAATCCTTCTATTATCATGAACATACTGTGCTACTGAAGGTGTAAATTCATCATCCCAAGGCTCCTGAAGAAAATCATCTCCTACACCTGAACCTTTAACAAGCGTTACATCATCAAGAATACCCAAACCAGTTCTTGCAATCAAACCTTTATACTTATCAGAATGTCCTTCATAAACCTTCAATACAAGCAAAGCACTCCCTCCAATACTCCTCACTCTATCTTTCTGAACACTAAGCTCTACTATATTAGCATTAAATTGAGTCCTATAAACTTCATTCATCCAAGAAATATTAGTAGTACTTGGTTCTAATCTATAAATCCACTGAGGTATTACTACTCCTCTCATAAAACAACAAATAAACAATCCTTATATAAAACTTACGCAAATAACTATTTAAACCATTTAAACTCATAACTAACCATGAAAGATTCTTTTAGAATTGGACTAGGCTTCGGCTTAACTTCTGCAGTCATCACAACCTTAGGTTTAATGGTAGGCCTTTACGCAACAACCAGCTCTAAACTAGTAGTAATCGGTGGTGTTCTCAGCATAGCCATCGCCGACGCACTATCTGACGCCATGGGCATCCACGTATCACAAGAGTTCACTAAACAATCTTTCAAAAAGGTTTGGGAATCTACTATAGCAACTTTCTTATCAAAATTCATTTTCGCATTAACATTCTTGGTACCGATCCTTCTTTTAGAACTAAAAACTGCAATAACTACCAGCATTTGTTGGGGTTTCATACTAATAATCAGCTCAACCTTACTTCTTGACGATAAAAAACATAGAATCAAAGCAATGATAGAACACTCTCTCATGGCAGTAGTAGTAATAATTATCACTTACTTTGTAGGGAGATGGATCTCTACTTTTTTTGCCTAAACTTTTTATTATACTCTTCTTTCTTAGGACAAACAGGGTTAATACAAAAACTCCACGGCCTTTTCCCTTTCTTAATCAGAAGCACTTCAGGAAACTCACACGCTTTACACTTCTTATTAGTACTTTTAGCCAAATACCCTCTTGGCAAAGAAAACGATTTGGTACAATTAGGATAACCAGAACATGCTATAAAGTAACTCTTAAACTTAGGCGTATACTTAATCTGCAGATCCTTACCACATTTATCACACACCATAACAAAACTTTCTTCTTTCATAGTATCTCTATAAGAACCAGACAAAGCTTGACCAATTTCTTTCTCTTTACCTTTAAACTGCTTCAACACTTTAGTCAAAAACTTCTCTGCCCAATTAATAATCTTTTCCTGTGAACTTTTACCTTCCCGAATCTTTGCCATATCATCTTCAAACTCCCTAGTCAACTTCTCATCAAGAATATCTGGACAAAACTTATCCAAAACTTCAATAGTCTTCAACCCTAAATCAGTAACTTCAATCGAATGTCCTCTTTTTAGATAACTACGATCAAACAAATGTTCAATAATATCCGATCTAGTAGAATTATGAACTACAACACCATTCCCAACAACAAAATTAGGCATCTCCTGAATATTTGTTATATCATAAACTTCACATTCTTCTCTTGGAAGCAAAGAAACTGACTCAATGGTTTTCGTATAAAAGTTAGAATCAATAACTTCCTCACCAATCTGCGCATAAAATGTCTTACTAACATCAACAAGAGAACAATAATAAATCTTCTTTCTAGGATACTCAGAAATACCTACTACTACTTTTTTAATATACCCTCTCTTTCTCAAAGATTTCAATCTTCCCCTAACTTTCGAAAGAGGAAGATCTAAACCATTCACTATCTCCTTACTAGTCTTCTGTCCATCTGCTAAAAACGACAATATTCGCTTCTCCCGAAAAAACATACTCTCACTTCCATTAGCCCTATAAAATCTACTAAATATCGAAACTAATCTCTTACGCTTATCTAAAGAACGAAAGGGTATTTTCTCCAGAAAGATTCCCAAATTAAACCTTCCTCTCACATGCAATTTATGTTGACCTCTATCTAAAACCGACCTTATTCCAAGGCTCTCCAACTTACCCTTCACATCAATTAAAAGATCATGATTAGTATTACAAATAAACAACTTTGGCTCATCCTTACAAACATGCCCCTCATCATCAAAAAGAGCAGCAATAAATTCAGGGTAAAACTTCTCATAAATAAGAGGAGAAGCATTTTTAGTCAACAACTCAGGGGAAATAACCCCAAATAACCTCCCTATTAAAGCTGGAAGCTGAACATAGTACTTCTCTTTATGTCCTTCCTTTCCCTTAGCAATTCTAACTTTAAGCCTTTCTCCAAAAACAAATTTCAAATCTTGAATAAATCCTTTAATTAAAACAAGATCTGTATTATGATATCTAAAGTCATAACAATTCTCTTTCTTCAATTTTTCCCTATCAATTGAACCATCTCCTACAAAATTCGCAAGTAGACGCGCCAACGCACTTGTCATTCGAAGAGGAAAAGGATTCACCACAGTATAACAATTCCTGCTAGCTAAAAGATCAGGAAATGGAAGTGAAAATCTATTCCAAAATTCTAACGAAACAAACTCTTTTTTCTCACTTTTCTGAACAAAACACTGAGTATGCCCCATTTGTCCTGCTAAAACAGCTTGACTCAATTCTCCTCTATACTCTTTTAGATTTGAACAAAAACCAAAAATAGCACTAGGTTTAGCTGCCAAAAAATCTTCCCATGAAAAAACTTCCTTTCCAACCTTTCCATAATGGTTCACTGAACAAACAGACCTATCTCCTTTAGACAATCTCTTCACAGGAACATAATGATTAACACTTCTTCCTCTCATTAAAAAGGGATGATTCTCAGTAGCATCTATATAACTTCCATCCATAAATTTAACTCTATACATTCTTTCCTCTTTCTCTAACATTCTCTTACTCACTAAAGGAAAAAGTGACGCCAAACGACGAGAATCCTTTACTACAAAACATGAAAAACTAGAATTAAGAACTATATCTGCTGAATCCTGTTTTGCCACTAACTTTCCACAATCATAAAGATCTCTTAACGAAACATAACAAACTTCATCATCAAGTTTAACAACAACCAGAGTATCTCCATGCAAACACTTTGTACCCAAATTCCTTTTCTCAAGCTCCTTAATTATAGAAGACGGTGTAAACCTTTTAGGCGGCTGCGTTTCCTTATCATGTACAACCAAATCTTTCACATTCAACTGCTGTCCCTTCTTAACATTAACCTCTTCTTCTTCTAACCTCAAATAAGGCTTGTAAAACTTGTGCCAATTTTCTTCAACAGTCCTCGTACCTTTCGTCAAAAACTTTTCTTTCTCCACATCAACTTCCACATTAACAGTTTCTCTCACAGCAGCTTCACCAAAAGTCGACATAAACCTTCTCACGATCAAATCATACAACTTTTTCTCCTGCCCATCCAATCCTCTAGGCACTTCTCCTGTAGGAAATATAGCTGGGTGCGCAGGATCTTTCTTCTTTCCATTATTCGGTTTCAACGCTTTCTTTAACAAATCAACACATAAACTTTTGTACGACCCTTGCTTCTGCAACAAAGTTAAGATCTTCTTATAACCAATTGAAGCTGGTAACTGGTTAGACGACGTCCTTGGATACGAAATAAAAGAGTTGGTGTACAAACTTTGCGCAATCTCCAAAGCTTTTTTAGGCTGTATCCTCAAAGTTCTATACGCTTCTACTTGCAACGCCGTTAAATCAAACGGGTTAGGCGGCGCTTGCTTAAACTGCTTCTTCTTCAAATCTGAAACAACCGCAGGCTTCCCCTTACACTTCTTATAAACTTTGTCAACTTCCTTCTTATCATCAAACTTCCCTTTCTCGTGCAAAGCATTCAACTCTTTACACTGTAACTCCAACTCCCAGTACGGCACTGGCACAAACGCTTTAATCTCCTTCTCCCTTTCAGATAATATTTTTAGAGCAGGTCCTTGCACTCTACCTGAACTAAGTACTTTAAACATACCTGTAGCATTCTTCACAGACAAAGTTAAAGCTCTTGACAGATTAATACCAAATAACCAATCCAACTCATGCCTAGTAACCCCTGCTTCTATCTGCCCATGATCCATGTGCTTCATCATATTTTCATAAGATTTCCTCAAATCTTCTTTCGTGGTGGTAGAAAACTTCATCCTTTTCGCATCTTTCTTACCACAAGCATACCTTACAACATTATACCCAATAACTTCACCCTCAACATCATAATCACAAGCAACTATAACTTCTTTAGCACCTTTAGCCATTTTCTTAATTAACCCCAGATAAGGTTTAGTGAACGCTGAACCTTTACTAACTTCATGCGACGGCTTCCATTCCACTCCAAACACCGGATACGTCCACCCTTTCTTATCCTTCTCAGCTACTGTATAAAGGTGACCAACCGCAGAAACTACTACCACATCCTTACCTTCATGTTTAAGCTCATAATAGCCTACTTTCCTCATATAAGTCTTCCTTTGCGGAGTTTTATCAGCCAAAGCTTCCGCTATTTTCTTCATTGCGCTAGGCTTCTCTGATATAATTAAAGTAGTCATCTGGAGGAATGGAACCGGCTTATATATAAAAAGGTTTGCAAAACATAGATCTCTAATCTATATTATGGATTAACATCCTTTATAAAAGAAACATGTATATTACAGTATAGAAGTATTCACCTCCCCTGTATACTTCTAATATACACAACACCAAAAAAACCACAAAAGTGGTGATTATTATTTTTTTCTTATTAATTAACACCTAGAACATCATAAACATCTTCTAAAGTAATTCCTTTCTCTCTAATCCCTTCTTCATCTACTTTAACTTTCAACTCTCCAGGAACTTCATCATTAAAAGCAATCTCTACTAAAACACTAGAACTACAACGAGACGGATTCTCTCTAACATTTGCCTCACCTCTCCAAAAAGTCATTCCTTCATAATCTCTACCAATAAAATAACCCAAACAAGCGGGAAAAACTCTACTTCCACCCCCAGTACACACTTTCATATCAATACCCATTTTAGCATAAATACTTTTAGCATACCTATCAGCAACTACCGAAGGCACTTCTCTTCTACCCAATCTTACTTTACGCTCAATCATCTTTCTTCAACATAAGAATTTAACTTCTTAACAATCTCTTCAATCTTTTCATCACTAAACCCATGCCCTTTCAACCCTTCCTCAAGAGTTTCAAAAGCTGCAGCTTGACATCCCATACATTGTACATTTAAAGAAAACAAAACAGGCACAACTTCCGGATACTTCTCCACCATTTCCTTTAAAGGTCCAAAGTGCTTTTTCCCACCATCTCCTTAATCTTAATCTCTTTAGTTATCATTTCAATTACCTTTCTCACTAAAACTTTTTAAAACTTCCTCATCAAGATCTACAACAACTCCAGTACGACCAACATTAACAACTTTTGTCTTACCAATCAACTCTTCAATACCTTCAGCCTCACACACATGCGAACAAAACACTAAATCCGGCTGCAACTCCTCAATAGCTTTCCTCAAACCTTCACTCCCTTCAAACCCTGCCACCATACTAATCTTACTTTGAGCAGGATGCACATGGCTAACCAACACTTTCTTCTCACAATCTTTCACATAATGCGCACCTTTCTTCAACATTTCAAAAATCTCAGTCTCAGTTTGCTGCCAAATACCTAAGTTCACTGACCCACAACCAAAAAATCCAAATTTACCGGCTCTATACCCATAACCTTGAAGATTTTTCACCTTATACCTTTGCACAAGAAAGTCAAACGTTGACGGCGAATCATGATTACCTGGAACTACAAACACAGGCTTCCTGAACGCTGCTAAAACCCCATTAGGATTATCATCATCATCCACAATATCTCCACAGAATACTACTGCATCCACCCCTTCTTCATCCGCCTGATCAGCTAGAGCCTCAGCTAACGTCCTATCTCCTTCCAAGTCCCCTACTGCCAAAACTTTCATACTTTATCACCCCAAGAATTCACTTATAAAGGTTTCTATTGGCTCAAAATCCTAAGAAAAACATATAAAACCTTCTACCCTCTACCCACTCATGACTGAAAAATTATTATTCAAACTCAAACCAAATGCAATCAACGCCCTCTTCCCATTATTCATGAAAAACTTATTATATAACTCTCTCTGGGGACTCGGCTTGGCAATAATTCTAATAATCCTAAAAGCCATATACTACCCTTCCTGGACATTGACTTTAATTATAATCACTACAATCTTATTCCTAATTTTTTTATCATTTTTCATGAACATCATAAAATACATCTTCCTAAAAACTACAACTTACAAGTTCTACGATACTCACATTGTTATTGAAAAAAAGATTATAAGCATAAAAACAAGGTCAGCTCGCTACAGCCATATTATTAATACAAACTTAGAAATCTCAATCTGGGATAGAATGATATACGCTGGCGACTTAATCTTACACACTGCTGAAGAATCAAAAACTGGCGACATAAAGCTTCTATTCATTAAAGACCCAATTGGAGTAGAAAAAAAGATTCATAAATTGATTGCAAAAAATAA
>CAYTFL010000014.1:0-10140 GCA_964437105.1 Candidatus Woesearchaeota archaeon
CAAGACGACATATTTGGCATAACTCACGATTGGATCGAAGAATTCTGTAAGAAATTAATCCAAAGACCTTACAAAGTAAAATGGATGTGTATCTTGCATCCGTTCACTTTCAGGAATGATGATAGAGAAAAGATCTTAAAACTAATGAAAGAAGCTGACTGCGACACTTTATCCTTCGGCTTACAAACTGCCCATCCAGAAATCCTAAAAAACATTAATAGAAACCCTAACCAACACATTGAGTTAAAGAAAACTCTTATCGAAGCAAAAAAGTTAGGCTTCGTTACAGCCGTGGGCTTCATTTTCGGATTACCTGGAGATACTAAAGAAACGATCCAAACTACTATCGACTACTCTACAACTTGCGGCGCAACTTTAGCCAACTTCTACATCTTAGAAGTTTTACGCGGCTCAGAACTTGAACGATTGTTTAAGAAAGGCGAGTTACCAAAGACCAAACTTTCTTCTGAAGAAATAACAGAACTTACAATCAAAGCATCACAAAAGTTTTACACTACCCCTTCAGTTGCTTGGAACATCGGCATGTTCATTTTGAAACGACCATCCTGGGCAATCAAATCAGGTTTAAACTTAAAGAGTATTCTAGCAAGGATCGGCTTCACTAAACAAAGAGAGACTAGAGAATTAGCGCAAGCTCTTAATAAAGAAGATATGTTCTAGACAATACAGAAACCTTAAAAGTGTGCAAGAAATTATATATACTCAATGTCAAACTTTCTTAAAAACAAAGTAATCATTTTGACCGGCGCAAGTAAAGGAATTGGAAGAGCCACTGCACACTCTCTTTCTAAAGCAGGTGCAAAACTTATTCTTGCTTCACGAAATAAAGAAAGGTTAGAAGAATTAGCAAGAGAATTACCAAACGAATGCCACGTAATACCAACAGATGTTACAAGAGAACAGGAGGTTATTAATCTATTCAAAGAAACAGAAAACAGACTAGGAAGACTAGACATTCTGATAAATAACGCAGGCAACTTACAATACCAAGATCTTACCTCAACTTCACTACAAGAATGGAACAATGTTATCGAACCAAACCTCACTGGCGTTTATCTCTGTACAAAAGAAGCCATTCTATTAATGAGAAAAAATCATACTAAAGGTAAAATTATCACAATTTCTTCACTCCTTGCCTTCCTTGGCGTCGCTAACCGCGCTTCATACTGCGCATCAAAACACGGCGTGTCTGGCTTAATGAAAGCCGTAAAAAAAGAAGTTAAAAAAGACAAAATAAAGGTTATTACTCTACACCCTGCAGGCGTAAACACAGAAATGCTAAATAAAGGGACGGTATCAAGAAAATTAGGAAGTGTTTTAGAACCAAAAGATATAGGAGAATATATTACTTCTTTAGCTTCAGACAGTTTCACTAGAAAGACTCTCGGTAAAACTAGAATTCTTGCAAAGAGGTTCAGCTCTTTCTTCTGATGAAGCATTAACACTACTAAGCCCTTCCTTCATCAATTCAAACACCCTCAACACTTCCTCTTCAGAATAAAATCGTTTCAAAATTTCAACATTCTCTTGATTATCCAAAGCTTTAGCTAAAACGGGATAAAGATCAGTCTTTGCCAACTCTGCAGTCTCTCTCCGTATAAACTCTTCAATATGTTCTCTCTCCCACTCTTCAGACCTTCCATCCCCTTTAGAAGGATTCTCATAACAAGGGATATAAGTTTTAGCAACATCAGATAAAGTTGCTGCAGTTAGAGCAATATAATACTCAGAAGCCCAATGCCTAAAATTCCCATCATAAGTCGCCTTTGCCATTTTGCTAAGCAAGATTGGAAACAACTCATGATTTGTATTAAAAAAACTTACCCCTGAACTTTCTCCACAATAAGCAAAACCTTCTGAAGCTCCTTCACAAACTTCTGGGCAACGAAATTTATCTACTCCTACTGATAAAGAGTGTATCAACTCATGAATTTCACGCAATCGACTATTAGATCTAAACCAAGCTAACTTTGTAGGAACATCTCTTGAACCAATACCATACAAAAAGTTCCCATCTTCAATTACCTTCATAAAACTATGAATCTTTTCTAAGCTAGATCCATCAATTCTAATCTGGTCCAGATCAAAACCAGCCACAATACCCCTATCTCCAGGAGGCACAAAAAAAGTAGGATTTACAAATATTTGCTGAGAACTAGTCCCAGGCCCTCTATCTTTAGGATCATACAACAAATAACATCCTTTGTCATACGGGAAATCTTTAAGTCTATCCAACAAAACTTTATGCAATTCTGGGGTCATTTTCTCAACATTAGTCGTCAACTTCAAACCAAAATTAATATCATAACCTTCAGCTTTTGATATTTCAATCGCATTAGCTATCCTCTGAATGCCTTGAGAGAGTATATCTAAAGAACCTCTACTAGAAACATAGTGACGCAGTATAATGTACCTTCCCATATTCGCTCAAAAAAGTTTCTCCTTTATTAAACTTGTTAACTAACCCACAATTAGAATTACAAAAAACATTTAAAGGCCGATAATACCCTCTACAAAAATGGTTGAGTTTTCATTAGTCCTTCCCATGTACAACGAAGAAGGGGTAGCAGAAAAGGTTTTGACTGAACTAACAGAAGTCCTTGAACCTGAGAATATTGATTATGAAATAATTGCAGTAAATAATGGTTCTGCAGATAAGACTGGCGATATTATTGAAGCCATGCATCAAAAATACCCTCGGATCAAACCTGTACACATAAAAGTTAATCAAGGTATGACTTGGGGGATGGTCACTGGATTAAACCATGCTAAAGGTGAAAATTTAGGAATTACTGATGGGGACGGACAAGTTCCACCTGAAACAGTTCCAAAAGTTTGGCACACCTTCAAAGATGGTAACTACATGCTTGCTAAAGGAACAAGGATAAACAGACAAGACGGCATAAAACGCGTTGTTGCCTCTTATTTCTACAACCTCATGTTCGGCATATTCTTTCTCTTTAGAATGGATGATATTAACGGCAAACCAAAAATTTTCAAAAGAGAATTCTATGAAAACATTACTATTGAATCTAAAGACTGGTTCCTTGACCCAGAAATAATACTAAAACTCCTTCACAAAGGTTATAAACCCGGCGAAGTCAAAGTTAATTTTCCTGAACGTGAAGAAGGAAGTTCAAAGATTTCATACTTCACAGTTTTGGAATTCATGAAAAATTTAATATACTGGAGAATTGCCCTATGGAAAAGGAAAAAGTTGTAATTTTATGCGGTGGTATGGGAACCCGTTTACGTGAAGAGACTGAATTCAAACCAAAAGCCTTAGTAGAAGTTGGCGGATACCCCATTCTTTGGCATATCATGAAGACATATTCTTCTTACGGATTTAATGACTTTGTCCTTTGCCTTGGCTATAAAGGCCACATGATCAAAAATTACTTCAAAGACTTCCACCATCGGACTAAAGACTTCACTCTTAATTTACGTTCTAGAGAAATATTATCACACGCCGGAAAGGAACCTCCAGACTGGAACATTACATTTGCAGAAACGGGTTTACACAGTCTTACAGGTTTCAGAGTTAAAAAGATTCAAAAATATATTCGAGAAGAGAACTTTCTATTAACTTACTGTGACGGTGTCGCAAACATAGATATCAATTCTCTATTGAATTTTCATAAGTCTCATAATAAGATCGCAACAGTCACTTCAATTATTCCTCCTACTAGATGGAGCCATCTTAACATTTCCAATGATAACCAGCAAGTACAAAGCTTTGCTAAAGGTAAAAAACTTGAAGGCTGGTGGATTGACGGAGGATTTTTTGTATTCAACCAAGGAATCTTTGACTACCTCTCTGATAAAGAAGACTGCTTCCTAGAAAGGGAACCAATGGAAAAACTTGCAGCAGATGGACAACTTCATTCATTCAAGCATGACGGTTTCTGGCAATGTATGGACACAGTTAGAGACTCACAATACCTTAACGACCTTTGGAACTCAGGTAAAGCACCATGGAAAATTTGGCAGAACAATTCTGGAACAGAAAAAACGTTTTTGTAACCGGCGCAACAGGCTTACTCGGCAGCAGTCTAGTAAAGGAACTGCTAAAAAGAAAAGTAAACGTTATTGCTCTAGTAAGAGACCAAGTACACAACTCAAACTTTTTTAGAGACGGCCACCATACTAAAGTAACTATTGTAAAAGGCGACTTAACCGACTACCGTTTACTTGAACGCGTTATGAACGAACATGAAGTAGACACAGTCTTCCACTTAGGCGCACAAACCATTGTACAAACCGCCAACCGCTCACCGATTTCAACATTTGAAAGTAACATTAGAGGCAGTTGGAACATCTTTGAAGCCTGCAGAGTCAACGAAATGGTAAAACGTGTCATCGTAGCTTCAAGCGATAAAGCTTACGGCGATCAAGAAGTATTACCATACACTGAAGAAGCTCCATTGCAAGGTCGACACCCTTACGACGCTTCTAAAACTTGCACTGATACTTTAGCTCTCACTTATGCAAAAACTTACGGCTTACCTGTAAGTGTAACACGTTGCGGCAACTTATACGGTCCTGGTGACTTAAACTGGAATAGAATAATTCCAGATACTATCCGCTACTTACATTACAACGAAGCACCAGTCATACGCAGCGACGGCCAATTCATTCGAGACTTTTTCTTCATTGACGACGCCAGCGACGCTTACATTAGACTAGCTGAACAACTTCACAGGCCTGACATCAAAGGCCAAGCTTTCAACTTCAGCACAATGAACAAACTTACTGTTCTAGAATTAGTAAAGAAAATATTAGCCTTATACCCAAGCAACTTAGAACCAGTAATTCTTAATCAAGTAAAGGGAGAGATAAAAAACCAGTACCTTTCCAGCGAAAAAGCTAAACGCTTACTAAACTGGGAACCAAAACATGGTTTAGACGAAGGTTTAACTAGAACCATCGCATGGTACAAAGCATTCTTACAACAATACGGTTAGCGAAAACATTTAAATCATCAATCTCTTTTACAAACAATGAAACGCGTTTACCGCACGATTCTTGAAGTTATTATAGGAATTGGCATAATCTTATTCATTTTATCCAAGATAGATTTAACTGCAGTCGTAGAAATATTAAAGGTTTTAGACTACACTTGGATACTCTGGGCCTTAGTAGTATATTACGTTTTACTCTTCTTAACATCCTACAGTTTGAAAGCTATTTTTAACTCAGTAAGAGTCTTAAAATTCAAAACCTGGGCACGATATTACTTCATGGGCTATTCTTTAGGCTTAATCTTACCAGGTAGAGCTGGAGACTTATCAATAATCTATTTCATCAAAGACAAAGGCTTCAGCATTGGCGAGGGTACAGCTTTAACAATCATTGACAAAGCAATCACTTTAACTATTTTTGGAATAATAGGCTGTATCGGCTTATTCACTATACTAAGTTCTGAAGAAATCATTTACGGTTTACTAGTTGTAATAATATTGGTTGGCGGCGCTTTATTCACTTTCAGTCCTTGGGGAAGGAAACTGATAAGGAAAGTCATCGGAAAGTACGCAGGCAGCTTCACTGGCTTCCACAGAACTTTCAAAAATTTGATTAAACATCATAAGGGTAAACTTTTCACCAACATTTTCATAACTTTAATCAGACCTATAGGTAACGGTTTACTCTTAGTTTTACTGTTTAAAGCCATGGGCATAGAGATTTCTTTATTCTACCCAATCTTAATCTCTTCAATCACATTAATTGCAAGCCTCGCTCCATTCACTCCCAATGGTTTAGGTGTTAGAGAAGGCGTCGGCACATACTTCTTTTACAAGGTAGGCATTGCCCCAGAAGCCGCTATCAGCGCATACATAATAATATTAATTTTGAACTACACAACCGGCATGGCCGGCGTCACTTATTACTTAGCTAGGAAGAGGAAATAAACATTTATAAACAAGAACATAAGTTTTATAATAGATAACAAAAAACCTTATTTTATGACAGAATTAGATCTACCAGGAGTTGCACATTATCCAAAAGGCAGTGATCAACAAATAAAGTTAGCAAGATCATTCAATGTTCACTCTAAAGGCGCCACCGTTAGTCACAATCCTTATGAAGAAAGAACAGTTAGTACTTTTTTTGACACTTATGAAGAAAAGATGGCTGAAGTTTTTAGAGACTTCCCTTTTCTTCCCCAAGATTCTAAGAAATATCTTCAAGCATCTTCACACAGTCCTTGGAATTGTATAAGAAAGCTATATATCCCCGGAACAACTAGTTCAGGAATCAGATATGAAATTACAATCTTTCAAGCAACTGAAGGCAGCCTTATTCTTGCAGAAGGAGACCTGCTTTTAACTATGAGACATAAAAGAAAACATCCCCATAATCGTTATAGAACTAGTGTTTTCCAAAAATGCGCTGAAAGAAAAGGTTTGAAAGGAATTATTACACTAACTGGAGCCGAAATGTCAGTTGAACCAGTAAGACATCTTCCAGGCTCTAGATTCCATCCTGAAGAAACTGAAGAACTTGATCGTTTGTACGCCAGAGTTTCCAATCTATCCTTTGCCATTGAATCCTTTGATCCAGGAATTGCTATTAGCATCGAAGGACTAGAAAGACTAGACAAAGAAAGGGATCAAGGAAATATTTCACAAAGAAGAGTTATGAATAGAGACTATAACCTTCTTCTAGAAGAATTCATTAAGAGAGTAATAGAATAGATTTAAACTTTTTACAGAAGCAACTATTAGCGCATACCTAATAATATTAATTTTGAACTACACAACCGGCATGGCCGGCGTCACTTATTACTTAGCTCGGAAGAGAAAACGATAAACTATAAATACCACCTCTTTTTCCCTTTTTACTAAGATGGAAATCACAGAAGTGCATGACGAACTAGACATAGGAAGATACGACCATTCTTTCAGACCAGATTTAGAAATTTTCGACCATTTTAGAATCACTAAAAAAGTTTTTGACACTCCCGATAGGCTTCACGGCACAAGACCTTACATATTAATGAACGGCCTACCTTCAGACATTAGACCTATGCCTGAAACATCATATTTTTTATTTAGAGACCATGGTTATAGACAAAAACTTAGAGGTTTAATGGAAAGCGACAAAGCAATCTTATTCACTCCAGGTTCAATGAACTTCACTGGCATGGCAGTAGATTATAGAACTCCATTTGGATTTACTTTATCAGCCCTGTACAAAGCTGGTATAGTTATTACTCCTAACAGTAATGGTTTAACTTTAACTCACAATGAAAGACGTTCAACCGATCAAATGCCTGGCGGCTTAAGAGACATTTATGAACAACACTTCAGGAATCTCTTTTCTGGTATTGAAGGAAAATCTCATGAAGGCATGACAAGAAGGATAGTAGACTTTTTACTTGAACAACGTGCTTGTGTTGAAGAAGTTGCAGCAGTAAAGGAATATACAAGTTTAGCCCATATGTTAAGAGACTTTGACCTTGCAGATGTTGAAGATAGAGCCAGAGAGATATCTGATACAGACTTAGATTTACTAATGGGACGGACGCCCCATAAAAACCCAATAGAAAAACTTCTAGTAACTCAAGAAATAAGATCTATTGCAAGGACATTAAACAGAGAGTATGCTAAAGGCGTTGAAAGAAGGATTAGAAGAGGATATGTTCGCGGACCAATGCGCGTCTTAAACTTCCTTGCTGATGAACATCCACATGTGTATGAACAATCAAGACAAGCAATGCGCAGCGCAGCTTTTGATAGCGAATACATAGGTTTAAGCTTAGATCTCTTGTTCAGCGATAAAGCTAATGATAGATACCATTTCAGTTGGATGGATTAAGCCAAAACTCTTATATATTAACGATTTTGCCATATTTTTATGAAAAAGCGTTATATCACAGCAATCCACTGGCTTAGATCTTATGGAGACCTTCTTATAGAAATCACGCCTGTTGACCCTCTTAACCGAATCAGGACCCATATGATTCCTACAGGTGAAGAAGATTTTATCGTTTCTACAAAAGAACTAGGGTCTATAGAAGGTCACTCCTTAGTAAAACTCATTGAGATGGGCCAAAACAAAATTAATAGGGATTTTAGAGGACTCTTTGATTCAATGGAAGCTGACCCTGAAGGTACCCGAAGAGCTTCAATGGAACTTGGCACATTATTAACAAAAGTTGCAGAACAAAGAGATTCAAATAATGATTTAGAAGCTAAAGGAAGTATTGAACTACACCCTTCAATCTTAGAACCTTTAAGAAGAGACTTTTCTGGTTTCGATGCATATCAAAAACTTTTAGATGTCTTTTACGATACACCCACCCAACTTTTCCTTGTAAGAAACTCAAGGTTTGACTTCGGAAGATTATCAGCAATCCCTCCAATGTGTTTATTCGACCCACTACACATTACTGATACTAAAGGAGCTATTTGGGAATGGGGCACTGAGTTGAGAGCAATCCCAGAAACAATGGTTCCTTTAAGAATGAAAGTTGAAGATTATAGTTGGACAAGAAGAGATGATGGCTTTATCGGATCAAAAGTCGTCTTTTACACTGCTAACGCACCATTAAAAGGAGGAGTAAGAACTCTTGAAGATTTAGACTGGCAACCTTGGAGAACTGAAGTACTAGATACTCATGAAAGGGAAGACGACCCTTCACCTATTGGCCAAGAATTAATTCCTTACTGTGAACTAAGACGGATACACCCTTCTGAAATAGAATTAGAGATAGTAAAGAAGTATGGTTTCTAAACCACAAACCCGACAAAACCTTTATATATATTCATTCTATGATTTAAAAGAGAGGTGATCAAATTAACACAAGATATAGCTTGGTTCAAAGAACTTAACAAAGACTCTCTTCCTTTGGTAGGAGGTAAGGGCGCCAACTTAGGCGAGATGTATAACATAGGTCTACCCATCCCACCAGGCTTCGTAGTAACTTCTAAAGCTTTCAAAGAATACATAGAAAAGACAGGAATAAACAAAACTATCTACGAGAAACTATCTCTCTTAAACGTTGAAGATACTAAAGAATTACAAAAGGTTTCTAAAGAGATCCAAGAATTAGTCATCCAAACTCCTATGTCTAAAGAATTGCAAGAAAATATTATAGAAGCTTACGACGCAATGAACATTGACTCTTCAATAAAGGGAACGAAAGCTGAGGAATTAGTAAAAACGGGTAGAGATTTACCTTACGTAGCAGTTAGAAGCTCTGCAACAGCCGAAGATTTACCTGAAGCATCCTTCGCAGGACAGCAAGCAACTTACCTTAACATTAAAGGCCATAAAAGACTCATAGCCGCAGTCATGGCCTGCTGGGCATCCTTATTCACTGCCAGAGCAATATACTACAGAGAAAAAAATAACTTTCCTCACGAAAAAGTTTTGATCGCGGTAGTCGTACAAAGGATGGTCAACTCTGAAGTAGCCGGCATCATGTTCTCAGTAAACCCAGTAAACAATAACAAAGATGAAATCATGGTAGAATCTTCTTACGGTCTAGGCGAAGCCGTCGTATCCGGCTCAATAACACCTGACGAGTTCGTAGTAAACAAAAAGGACTTAGAACTTAAAGAGAAAAAGGTTGCAAAAAAAACTTGGAAGTTGGTCCGTGATCCACAAAAAATGGAAACTGTCAAAGTTGACGTTCCCGTAGACAAACAGCCTATCCCTTCTTTAGCTGCAATCGAAGTAAAAAAGTTATCCGAATACGCTGTAAAGATTGAAGAACATTATAAGAAACCACAAGACATAGAGTTTGCATTAGAACGCGGTAGAATATTCATAACCCAATCACGACCAATAACAACATTAAAGAAACGCCCAGAGACAAAGAAGCAAGACGTTGGCGGCGATATAGAAGTAAAAGACGCTACTTTACTAGCCTCAGGATTAGCAGCATCCCCAGGTATTGGTAAAGGCAAAGTAACAGTAGTGCACGATTTAAACGAACTTAGCAAAGTAAAGAAAGGCGACGTCATGGTAGCAAGAACGACTACACCTGACTACGTCCCTGCCATGGAAAGAGCAGTAGCCATAGTAACAGACACAGGTGGCACCACGGCTCACGCAGCGATAGTAAGCAGAGAAATGGGCATACCCTGTGTAGTAGGCACAGAAGTCGCTACT
>CAYTFL010000015.1:0-9726 GCA_964437105.1 Candidatus Woesearchaeota archaeon
ATGGAAGAAGAAAGCAGTCAAGAAAAGGACAAAAAAGAAGGCTAAGAAAAGAGTGAAGAGAAAAGCAGCTAAGCGGAAGCCAAAAAAGAAAAAAACCACACGCCGAAAGAAAAGGCGTTAAATTTTTTTATTTCTATTTTTTATTGCAGATTCTAAACTAAGGTCCAGTCCTTCTCTAGAGATCCATTGAGATTCTGGAAGATTTTCAGTAACTATACCATCTGCGTCTGCTTGCCAAGCATAAAAGTCTTCACCGCCATATTGAGGATTAGGAGTTCTTATCCAAGAATGGGAAGGGAAAGGCATTTTGTAAGTCATCTGGTTAGCGTGATCAGGAAGGAGTTCCATTTGCATATGACAGTCTGTAACGTCGCATTCTAACGATTGACCACTGATACCGTTGTCTATATAAAATACGTAAGGGTGAGGGCAATCAACATGACCTTCACGTGTAACTCTAAACAAAGATTCTGGAATCTTTTGCATAGGTAAGCTTTTGCCTAAAGGTATAATAAGTTTTCTCTGCCAAAATAGCAACGTTTATAAATGGCAAACTTTTCCTGAGAATAAACCAATGACAAGTTGGAGGTTTAACAATGGATGAAAAACAATTGATCGAAAAAGGTTATGAGGCAGTTGAAGCCGCTAAGACTTCTGGCAAACTGCGTAAAGGCTCAAATGAATCTACTAAAGCTATAGAAAAAGGTACAGCGAAGCTAGTGGTTGTAGCGAAAGATACACAGCCGCCAGAAATTATCATGCACTTAGAACCTTTATGTAAGGAAAAGCAAGTGCCTTTCATTCTAGTACCAAGCAAGAATGAGCTAGGGACAGCAGCAGGACTACCTGTTTCTTGTACATCAGTAACAATCGTGCAGGAAGGAGATAGTAAGAAAATTATTGAAGAGATAAAAAAAGCACAAGGTAAAGCTGATGGCGCCGAAAAAACAGATTAAAGGAAAAGGTAAAAAGGATGATAAGCAAGGTTCTTTGTTTAGTAGAGCCGTGCCTGCGCGTGTTGAAGAAGTAGTAGGTAGGACTGGTACGCGTGGAGAAGTTATCCAAGTACGGTGTAAGATTCTTGAAGGAAGAGATGAGAACAAGATTATGACTAGGAATGTTAAAGGGCCGGTTAGGTTGAAAGATATTCTTATGTTGAGAGAGACCGAAATTGAAGCTAGGAAGTTGAGCAGAGGTAAGAGATAATGGCAGAGTGTAGTTATTGTGCAAAGATTATTCCTAAAGGGACAGGAATGTTGTTCGTTCAAAAGACTGGGAAGACTATGTGGTTCTGTTCATCCAAATGCGAAAAACATCAGTTGAAGTTGAAGAGGAAGCCGCAGAATATGAAGTGGGTGACCTCGGAGAAGAAAAAATGATTGAAAGAACTTTAGTATTGTTTAAATCCGATGCAGTGCAGAGAGGGTTAGTTGGAGAAATTCTGTCAAGGTTTGAAAAGGTAGGGTTGAAGATCCTTGCAATGAAGATGATCTGGGTGGATAAAGATTTTGCAGGTAAACATTATTTTGATGTGGCAGAAAGGCATGGTGAGAGAGTGCTTAACAACTTAGTAGGTTATCTAACCGAAGGGCCAGTGATTGCTATAGTTCTTGAAGGTGTGCAAGCCGTTTCTCAAGTGCGTAAAATGGTGGGTAGTACTTACCCGGATGAGTCTGTGCCTGGAACAATAAGAGGAGATTATGCGCATATTTCAAAAGCTCACGCCAATAAGCATGATGTTAAAGTTGGAAATTTGTTGCATGCGTCATCTAAACTTGAGGAAGCTGAAATGGAGATTAAACTTTGGTTCAGTATAGAAGATCTTCATGAGTATAAGTCAGTGCATGACCAGCATGTGCTTTAGAGTTCCAAACTTTTATCTACTTTTTTTGCTATATGTTCTATTTCTTCGTAAGCGTTTACTACGTCTTGCTTCATTAGCTTCAAAGTAGTTTCTAAGTTCTTACCTCTCAAAGCGTACTTGTTATCTTCTACAACTACCAAACCAGCTGCTATCAGTTTGCTTAAGTGATGGACAACAGTGCCTCGACTAAGATTGCAGTGGTAAGCTAGTTCATCAGAAGATAAAGGTTTTTTAGCCTTAATCATCTCTAAGAATAAGCGGAAACAGGATCTATCCTTGTCTCTTTCAGAGAATAGACCTAAAGATTCGGATAACCATTGGATCTCTCTATTGATTTCTTGCTCAGGAGAGCGTAATTTGACGATGGTTATTCTGCGAAATCGGGTAATCATGGCAAATATTAGAGAAATATGCTATATAAGTGTTTTGTCCGAAAATCTTCCGGATTTTTGTGGAAAAAGCTTATGAATTTGCTTTCCAAGGGAAGTTTTATATAGGAGGAGAAAAAAGCTAAAAAGGGTAGAAAATGGGATTTAAAGACAGTTTTTCAAGGATTTGGCCAATAAACCTGGTGAGGGTTCCTGATGAAAAAGTTTCTTGCAAATGTACACATCTTATGGATGGAAATCATCTTGAAGTGCAAGTGACAGTTAATACTTATCCGGAAGTTAAAGAAGCGAGAGTGTTTCGTCCTGGTGATGAAGATTATACGCCTTTATGGGCTTCACAAGAGTATAATGTTCATATGGATGTTCAGACGGGAGATATTAGAGTTGAAAGGGAAAGAGTTGCTGGTGGAAGAGTGATGGATACAGGTTTAGAAGATATGGGAGTACTTTGTATGATGGGTTACACTGCTGTTGAAAGACCTGTTGTGAAAAGTTATGCGAAGTTAAGAGCGGGGTTAAAATTTGGAAGAGCTGATGTGAGAAGAGAAGCTTTAGAGTATGTGAAGGATGAAATAAGAGCAGGGAATATTGTGTTGCCACTAAAAGAGATAAGAGATTTTGAAAGGGAAGGAACAGTACTTAGACTTCTAGGCGGACCAACACCTTTACAACAAATGGTTGATGAGTTAGTAGAAGAAGATCACTTTTATAATTGTTTGTAAAAAAGGATGGTAAAAAGAAAAAAATTAAGATACGCCTTTTAGAACTTTAGGTCTGCGTGCAGCTTCTTTCTTGAATCTATCTATCTGTCCTCTTGCACGTTGTGGTGCACTCATTGTTGAAGCAGATACGTAATCATCGTAAACCCTTCGAACATCTTTTTCGAATCCTTTAATTTGTTTAGACTTTGCTTTTAACCTTCTAACTGCAGCAAGCAACTTCTTGTTGGTTTTACCTAGATTTTTTAGATCTCTCTCAAGTTCACCCAAAGAATCAAGTGATCTTATTGCTTGGGCCATATCTGCATCAACCTTTTCACGACCTCTTCTATCAGCAGTGTAAGTATTAGCATGAGTCATTAAGTGAGCAACGTGTGCTACCGTTCTCTTCATAATCCCAGGAAGCATCCTTAAATCTGCAACATAATTGTTAATATCTCTATGTACCAAATTTAGTTCTGCTAGTTCATTCTCAAATGGTGTTTTTTCTAATAATGATTCAAATTCTTTTGAGAACCTTACAATGCGTCGTTGGACTGCACCTATATATTTGTTAGCTTGCGCGATGTATAGCGCAGTTTGCTGTCTTTGATATTCCGCTTCCTCTGCTTGAGTACGTGCTCTTTTTTTTCTTGAAAACCATCCCATAATATGATCACCTCTTATACATATCTAAAGAAGTATTTAAGCTTTTTGCTTTGTCGTCAATATGATTTCTTTTTCATCAATGAAGATTACATGTTCAGATTGTGCAACCTTTGAACCTTTTTTTTCAAGTAATAGTGGGTAAGAGTGAATATTGCCAGAACGTTTAAGGTTGAAGAAGTCTATTTTTGAATATCCTAAGTGTTCAACCACATAACGTTCAGTGAATGGAAAAGATTTACGTTTTTCTAAGATTTCTTGACAAAGTTTTCTAACTTTTGGGTCGCGTACAGCTTTCAACGGTTGTTTAACCGAGTAAATGAAAGATTTTGGTGAAGATTTGATTAGACCGTTGCCGTCAGTGATGAAAATCTCTATAGCGAAAGCGTCGCCAGGTTCCATTGTGTTAGGATTGTTCTTATCTTCATAAACAGGTACGGATTTGGTTGAGTGTAAGTCCCATTGTTTTAACTGGTGACCCATTAAGTTTCTTATGATCTTGTACTTAGAACCTTTCATATGTTCATCTAATCTTTTTCCGATCTCTGAGACTTTCATTCCAGGCTTTAACCCGGTAAGAGTTTTTGTTAAGATACTATCTGTGAAAGTAACCATGTCATCGTAATCTTTGTTGAATGATACAGTGAAGGCGCCGTCAGCGATGTAGCCGTCAATGTGTATACCAATGTCTACTTTTACAATATCTCCTTCATTAATAAATCTAGTATCGTTAGGTAAAGGACTGTAATGTACTTCATTGTTAGGTTGGATGTTGACTGGGAAGGCTAAAGATGCGTTAGCTTCCTGCACCATTTGTTCAACCTCTTTAGCTAATTCTAAGAAAGTTGCACCTACCTTAACCTTAGGTTTAATCTTTTCACAGATATCTTGATGGATCTTGCCAGCCTTAAGGTACGATTCTTTAGGTGTCATAAAGGTGAGAAAAGATAGAGTGAATATAAAGGTTACGGAAAGGTATAAATAGAAGGAATGGTAATGTTTTACCATGAGAATTGTTTCTTGGAACGTGAACGGAATAAGGGCAGTGGTGAAGAAAGGTTTCTTAGATTTTGTTAAGAAAGATAAGCCAGACATACTTTGTATTCAGGAGACGAAGGCGCATCCGGACCAAGTTGATAAGATGTTAGAAGATTATGAGTATCATTATTGGAACAGTGCTGAGAAGAAAGGGTATTCTGGGACGGCTGTTTTTAGTAAAGTTGAACCATTGAATGTTTCTTATGGTAAAGATTCTGAGAGTCATAAAGGTGAAGGGCGCATCATTTGTTTAGAGTTTAAGAAGTATTTTTTAGTTACTGTGTATACGCCGAACTCAGGGAGAGGGTTGCCGCGTTTAGAGTATAGAAAGAAGTGGGATGAAAGGTTTTACAAGTATTTGAAGAAGTTAGAAGAGAAGAAGCCAGTAGTTTTGTGCGGTGATTTGAATGTTGCGCATACAGAGATTGATCTTGCTAATCCGGTTGGTAACTATAACAAAACGGCAGGGTATACGCAGGTAGAGATTGATGGGTTTCAAAGGTTTATTGATGGTGAGTTTATCGATAGTTTTAGAGAGTTTAACAAAGAAGGTGGACATTATTCGTACTGGGGGTATTGGAACAATCTGCGTAAGAGAAATATTGGGTGGCGGATAGATTATTTTCTTCTTTCAAAGAAGTTGAGAGGAAAGTTGAAGAAGGCTTTCATCTTATCTGAAGTTCTAGGGTCAGATCATTGTCCGATTGGTATTGAAATTGAAATTTGAAGATAAAGTTTATAGAGTTTGTAAGAAAATACCTAAAGGGAAAGTTAGTACTTATAAAGAGGTTGGTAAGTCTTTGAAGAGTAAAGCTTACAGGGCAATAGGTCAAGCGTTGAAGAAAAATCCTTATAAGGAAGTACCTTGTCACAGGGTTGTTGGTTCTGATGGGAAGCTTTGTGGTTATAGAGGAAATAAGGTTAAAGAGAAAGAGGGAATGTTGAAGAAAGAAGGGGTTGAAGTGGTTAAAGGCAAAGTAAGTTTGAAAAAGTTTTTGCATAAGTTTTAACCGTAGATCAGTGTCCCGATAATAACGATAAGGTTGGTCAATAACCAGAGGCTGAAACTGATGATAATAGGTTTTTCTTTGTGAACAATACCGTAGATGATCCAAGGGATGTCAAAGACTGCGTAGATGATGAAAGTGAAGATGGAAACGCCTTCAGCGCTTTTTAGGAAAAAGATTTTGTAAATCTGTGGCACGTTTGCCATGGGACCAATAGTTGCAATGACTAGAATTAGTTTGTCAAGGAATCTAACCATGGGATCTTTGTGAGGGTAAGATTTTAATTTCTTAGAAGTCCTCTTTCTTTTGCTTAAATGTGGATGATGCTTCATCAAAAGTAAAGTAATGTTTAGTCTTTAACTACTTTTCTTTTAGAATTGCTTTTTTTATGATTAGTTGAGCAGTGTGTTTGTCTTCTTCAACAATCTCTGAGTCAATAACATCTAATTGTTTTGAGAATAGAGGGCAGTCCAACACCAGTGATTCGAACTCACCTCCCTCCCCTGCGACATTCATACCAATCGTCTCGTTAAGCTTAACTAACTTATCAATATCCTCTTCAGTGATGATTCTACCTAGCCAAGATTTGTCTAAACCGTCAGCCGCGACTGAACTGAAAATGATTTTGAAGTTTTCTTTAAACAATAGACGAAGTTCATCTTCTTGACCCATGTGCCATAACGGTGAAAAGACTTTCAAACCTAAGCCCTCAGCAATCTTTTCAATACGTTCACGTTGGTAGTTGGAATATAAGGCGCCAGTAATAATACCATCAAGGTTGTGCAGTTCTTTAGCTTTCCTTAGAGCTTCCTTAAGATCTTCTAACTCAATCTCTTTCTCGCCCGGAGTCTTTTGAGTAACTAAAGGTTTTCCAATCGCTTCAGCTTGTAAAGAAACTAGGGCAGTGTTAGGAGTGTGGAACATATAAGAAGATTTGTTGGCGCTCTCAATTGTGATAATGCAAGCTATGTCATGACCTTCTTTATCCATCAGGTACGCGGCTAGCCAACCATCTTTACCTGAGCTAATCATAGCGCCAAGTTTCATAAGAATTTTGGAATTTTATTGGTTTTTAAAGGTTAGGTTTTCCAGAGATCGTCACCAACGTAATGGATGTTCTCTATGACCTTGCCTGATTCCATTGATTTGATCTCTTTTCCAGAGAATAAAGTTTTACCGACCGCTAAAGGTTTCTTGTTGTTTTCGTCTAGAATCACAATGTATTCGCCACTTTCAATAGTTTCATCAATCTCTTTAATCCCAGGACGCATAATGTCAGCACCCTTAATAACAAACTTTACTGCACCCATATCCACTATTACTTCTTTCAGTAAAGAATGTTCCTGTAAAGTCTGTAACGTAGGTAGCCACTTATCATTGTGTAAGAAAAAGGAAGGTTTACTGTTAATCAAAAGGATTCTATCGTCAAGAATTTCAGTTCTATCTTTCTTATTAACCGAGTAATTGTAATTAATCAACTTTTTTGCTTCTTTACTCTTTAACTGAACACGTTTCACTGTAGATGAGAAGATAAGAATCTTTATATATTTTCTTAACATATAGCTGAGTATGAGGAAAGCCTTACTACTAGCTTGTCTGATTCTATTAGTAGGTTGTGCTAGTGAAAGTGGTGATGTTGAAGTCAGTGATTTTTGTGGTAGCTCGACTTATGCAAGTTGTGAAAGTGATAGCGATTGTGCTACCAATGGGTGTTCGGGGCAAATTTGTCAAAGTACAAGTGAAGAAGGAACTGTAACAACGTGCGAATGGATGGATTGTTATGATGATGAGGCTTACGACGTATCTTGTTCGTGTGTAAATGAACAGTGCCAGTGGAGCTAAGCATGAAGTTTAAAGAACAATTGGATGAAGCAATGTTGAAGCAGTTGTTAGAGGAAGAACCTAAGTATGATGTTCTGCCTGCCCTAGCGAAGATTGTGCAAGAAACGATTGCTTCAGAGCTGGAGAAAGAAGTTGAAGATGCGCCCACTGTTAGTGAAGAAGAGTTGTTGGAAGATCTTGAGAGTAATGTTATGCAGGCGCAAGGGTTGGCGTTAGTTGATACGGAGAGTACGGCTGTGAACGATTCGCAGAACGCTCCTGAAGAAATGTATACTAGTCCGAGTTTAGATGTAGAGAATGTTGAGTATGATCAAGGTGCGCCGGCGCAGTTTGTAGCGGAAGATAAGAGTGAAGAAGAGGAAGAGGAGCAGAGGAGAAGGATTCTATAAGTTCTTTTGTAGCATAACTTCGCTGATATCTAAGTTGTATTCTTGTTCATGTAAATCTTCACTTGTTACAGTGTGTTGAGATATCGTGTAAAGGCCTTTAACCATTTCTTTGTTATCGTGCTTAGAAAAGTCGCCCTTGTAAATGCCTTGAATTATGCATGCCATTGCTAAGTTATCACCTTCTTTAGGGAAGACTTCGTGCAAAGGGATTGAGCCTTCACCAGGTTCTTCACCGTTGACAAAGCCTAAGATGCCTAACTTATCTTTGTATCCTTCAGGTAGGATGAAAGTGTAGCCTTCAAAACTGTCCAAGATTAATCCGGTTTCTTTCTTTCCAGTCATAGTGTCAATATATTCCTGGAGTAAGTATCGAGGGTTAACTCCTGCTTTCCTTATAGCCCGGTCTAAGATAGCTAGTGCAGAGTTGAACGGAATGGTAACTTTCTGTTTCATAGAAGTTTAGAAAAATTTAGTGGTATTTAAGCGTTTGGTAATCTTGCTTCCAAAAGCGCTCTTGGAACGTCGTACTTTTGTGACATGCCGTCGAGAGCTAAGTTAACTCCAGTTTCATCTTTCTTACGTTGGAAAAGTGATAAAGCTTCTCTAGGATCTTGTTCTACTAAGACTGTACGCATTGGTGCTGTTAAAGATTCATCCACTAGTTTCTCCCAAGCTAGTTCGTAAGCTCCTTTTGGGAATCTATCCTTTATGCCATCGTATAATTGTCGGTATCCAGGATTATCACCTTTATTTATCCAGTAATGGCTTGGACTAAGTTCTGAGTGAGTATCCATTCTTTCTCCAATTATTCTTCCCCTAACTTCCACTACATAAGGATCTTCTAAGGAAGCTTTACTTTCAACCCATAAGTTGTAAGCCGTTATGTCGCTTCTACCTGCATACCTTCTACTTAAACTTTGTAGCCAGTCTCCCCTTTCTAAGTATTTTGCTATTGCTTCTTTTCTACTTAGAGGTTGGGTTGCGTATAATGCTCTAAGGTGTCGAGCTTCGATATCTTTTACATCTAGGCCTTCATTAAGATGATCACTTTTTTCAGATAAGACTAACCCTTCTCTAGCAGCATCAAGCATTTCTTTTCCACTGTAACCTTGTTCTTGCATAATCTCATAACTAGTTTTGGGAGATCTCTTAGCGTGACGTTTTGCCCATTCTAATCTGAATTCAAGGTCTTCAACGTTTCTTAAATTATGTCTACTTAAATGGGATACGCCGTGTTCCCAAACTTTTTCTAGTTCATCTACATGTAGAGGAAGGTTTGCATTGTGGACAAATGCGTAAAGTTGGCCAGCTTGAGAATCTAATTCTGGATCGGATAATACTTCTCTTACTAGTGCAGTTCGACGCATTTTAGTGTTGGGAAGGGAGTTAGCAGTGTGAAATAAGAAGCTAAAATGTTTTAATGGTTCTCCTACCTTATCATCATAGATTGCTTGAATAGCTTCTGTGTTTCCAGCCTTTCTATAATGAGTTATTGCAACTGGCACATAACCTTCTGCTAAGTCTCTGTCTCCTAGAACGTTATGCACAGCCTGTCTTTGTTCAGAGCTTAGGGCATCTTTTATTTCATCAAATATCTCTCGAGTAGTACTATTCGGTAAATCTAATTCTGCATCGGTAATCATTTCGTATAAAAATGTTGGACCTCTACGACTAATATCCCTAGCTAAAGGTTTCCAAAACCGTCTACCAAGACTATTATCTTCCCTAGCATTGGTGGCTCGCATTGTTGCGAGAGCTTTACCATGCAAACCTTCATAATCACCGTCAAAGAAGTCTGAAAATAAGCCATCATGGACTAATTCTATAGCGGGT
>CAYTFL010000016.1:0-4425 GCA_964437105.1 Candidatus Woesearchaeota archaeon
ACTATTCTCTTATCTTTATCCAACCAAATGATATCCAAAGGTTGAAACACAAACATCATATGTATACTAAGAATCCTCTCCTTACTATCAACTAGTACAGCAGCTCCTTTAGAAAACATTAAACCTAGGCCTCTAGAAAGGAACGTATCACAATACTTAGCCTTATTCGCTAAAACCTCTCCATCAGCCTCAATTCTACAAAATTTAGCCATACTTATCCTAGCTTCGATATCTATTTAAACCTTCCTTATATTTCACTACTCATGTCTGTAAAGAAACTAAAACAATCTCTAGGTAGGCTACAAGACGCTTTAGTTAAACGCAGTTACTACGCTGATAAAGATAAACGAGGCTTAAAGTTACAGAACTACAATTCTCAGATAAAGACTAACATTACATTCATTGAAGAACACTTATGGGATGTAGCTCGAGACATTGATGATAGAGAAACTAGATTAGAATTATTCGTTTTATTACACAACCTTAAACTCACTAGAGATATAAGAGCCATGCTCATGATTTGCTCACGCATGGACACAATCATTAAAGAAGTAAAAGGTAGCGGCTCACTCAACTTTTCCATTGCCAACTTACCTATGGACGTTAGAGAAGAATTGTTAGCAGACTTAGACGAATTAAAAAGATGTTACAACGCTAAATGTTATAGAAGCTGCGTCATCATCTGCGGCAGAATCTTAGAAATCGCTTTACACAGAAAATATTACGAGAAAACTGGCCAAGACGTCTTAGAAAAAAGTCCAGGTATAGGTTTAGGCAACTTAATTAAGAAAATGATTGATAAGGATATTAAGCTCGACCCTGGTTTAACGCAACAGATCCATCTGATTAACAACGTTCGGGTATTCTCTGTCCATAAAAAACAACAACCCTTCAAACCTTCCAAAGCACAGACACACGCTATAATTCTATTCAGCTTGGATACTTTAGAGAAATTGTTTTAACTCTTAACCAAAGAACAATCATTTGGCAAGATTCTATTAATCTCATCTAACGAATACTTGATACCATACTTATCAATCAACAACTTCTGTATCTTTTTAGCAGTATCAGACTTCTTTCCACCTTGCTCTAACTCAAACTCTCCTTTCAAAGGCGTACACTGCAGATACTCATTCTCATCTTTCTTAACATACAGCTTAACTATCCCTGTATTATACGTCCTTTTCCCATGTATCATGAACGACCCTTTAGGCAATCCAAAATCTTTCTTCACCTGATCAGGCTTTATATGATAAACCTCAGTGTTAACATACCCTTCCCTCCACGCTCTAGAGAACGACGCTGTCGCGTTAGCCGTTTCAATTATTGTTTGCTCAGGCACTTCCTTACCTTCTGCTTTCACTACAAAGAACGGCGAACCAACTATATCCGTGTGAAACACTAAATCTCCTTTCTCAGTATACTTTTTTACTATAACTTCGTTAGTCGTTGCATCCCTTCCACCGATACAAAGAAAACCGTCTGAAGAAATGAACCACCTATATTTCATATACCATTTTAATTCAGGCGGCTTCTTGTATTCAATTTTAGGCTTCTTTTCTTCTTCTTCCATAAACTTTAACTTTTTCTCAGAAACTTTGATAGCTTTATTCAACCCTTCAACCTTACTCTTAGCCTTTTTCGATTTATCATAGTAAAAGGTAGCATTCTCTTCAATAGTTTTGGTAGTATCTATCCTTAATTCCATTATCAGTATCTAGATTGAGAAGTATAAAAGGTTATTGTTCTTTCCTAATGCACTACTGCTTCTAAACTCTCTTCATATTTTGGTTGGAATATACTTTCTATAATCGCAGCATCTGACATATGAGGGAAAGCTACAATCTGACCCATTTCATCATTACTTAGGCTTGCATCTTCACCAACGCAAGGCACTTCCACTTTTACTGGTTCATATCCAACACTTCTTACTGCTACTCCCAAAAAATCATTAAAATACCTTAAGGCTCTAATTGTAGAAACAAAACCTCTTCCTAGCTCTTGCGCCATTCTTATTTCAATCTCTCTTTCAACCTCTCTTAATATGGGTGTAATACTTTCCAAATCTTCCCGTTCTCTTGGTGGAAAACTTCTTGTTTTTACAATAGTTTCTGCAAGGTCACGTATTGCATCATCATCCTTCCCTTCCCTTAAATCTTTTCTCAACCTCATAAGAGTATTTAAGCTAGTATCACCACCGCATCCCATGAAACATTTTAACCAGAATGTTAATTGCTTTTGTTCACCACATCCAGTTCTATATACTTCCAACCTGTAATAATCATCTCCATCAAAACTAATTGGTAACTTATAACGCTCACTATGTAACAAGCCTGTATCTACATCGGTAAATAATCCCATATCCTGCACTATATCATTAGCATGGCGCCAAATAAACGCAGATCTCACGGTAAGTGCTCCCCATTTTGGTTTTGAAAGAATCCCTTTACGCATATTTTCTAGATCTACTATTCCCATGACATCTTCATTACCTGGAATAGGTATCATATGGTTAGCAATCGCTTGTCTAACAGAATCATACGCTCCTTCAGGGATATTATAATGAACTTTTATCGCTACCATAGGATTTTTGGCAAATATTTTACTTATATACTTTCTCTTTTTTAGGATCTTCCAGGGACAACAAATGGAAACCTTTATAAATGATTAACTAAGGCAAATTAACTAGAAAAATGGTTAATTATTCGGATTTAGCGGCCCTGTATCAAGGAAAGATTCAAGAAATAGACTACTCGAGACATATAATTGATGAAGGTACACAAGTAGACTTTTCAAGATATTTCCTTCCTGGCAAGCCTAAAATAGATCTTACAGAAATTAACCCTTATTTAGGAGGAATAAGACCTAAAGGTAGAACTATACATCCCTTTGACGAGTTTATTACTGAAACTCCTATAGATCAACCTAAACCTCAAAAAGCAACAAATAAACACTTATATGATACTTTAGAACATGCTCTTACAGAAACAGGTTATGAACTTACTCACGACTCTCCTCGTGTACTAAGCCTTGGGGTAGGCCCTTGCGCATTATCAGAACGAGCAGCTTTACATTTATATTTCCTAAAACGTTTTAGAAAACCTTTAGCAGAATATGTCGGCATAGACTGTGCAGAAAATGTTCTTTCCAAATCTAGACAAATCTTTGAAGGTGTATCCGGTGTACAACTAATCTGTGCAGACGCTAGAAACTTAAGAGATCATGTTGATGGACAGTTCGATATTGTACTAACTAGACATCCTGACTTAGATTGCGGCAAAGAAAATCCTGAAGCTTGGGATGAAATCTACAGGGAAGCAAGATCAGTACTAAGGCCTGACGGTAGACTAATCGCTACAAGCTTTTGGAGACCAGGTTATCAAAAAATATTTTTAGCTGCACATAAAGCTGGTTACGATCTATTATTTCTAGATCCTACTAATCCTCACCCTGGAAATGAACTAGGTATGGATGATACTCATGGGCTAGTACAGTACGACCAATTCATTCTGGTTGCAAAACCTTTTTAAACTCCCTCTCCAGAAAAACTTGTTATGAAACCAGACTGGATCAAAGACAAAAAAGTTGCTGAAGATTTTGAAGTAATCACCGTTCCTAGATGGGACGATATCAAAGATTTCGTATTCGATAAAGAAGGCTGCTACGTTTTGATAAGAATATATAGAGAAACTCACGACATCGGCGTAGCTATTTGCAACCAAGAACACGTTATTCTAAAAGAGTTTAGAGGTAGAAGAGCTCAAGACATATTTAGCGCAATCTTCAAGTACGATAGGGAAAACAACACAAAATGGTTCAACGTAATGGACCACGCTGCTTACCTTGGCAAAGAGTTAAAGAAAGCTGAATTGGCTTTAGCTATAGGTAATGAATATTATCAGGAATAATGATAACAGCAATCGCAAAACAAACTTTAGAGAAGCAACAGTACCGTTTCGCAGGCAATCATAGCGCTGTCAAGATTTGCGGCTGGACAAAGAAGATGCTTAAAGGTGAAGGCGGCTGTTACAAATTAAAATTCTACGGCATCATGAGCAGCCAATGTTTACAGATGACTACTAGCATGAGCTGCGCGAACAGATGCACATTCTGCTGGCGCGGTTACAAAGCTCCCGTTTCAAAAGAATGGGAAACAGAGATTGACGATCCCGAAAAAATCTTAAAAGATTCTATTGCCGCGCACCACAACTTGCTAGCAGGTTTCAAAGGGAACAAGCAAACAACAACTGAATCTTACAACACTTCTCGGACAGTAAAACACGTAGCCTTATCTTTGACTGGCGAACCCATCATGTACCCTCGTATAAACGAACTAATCGACTTATTTCATAAAGAAAACATTTCCACGTTTTTGGTTACTAACGGCCAATACCCTAAAGAAATAAAAGATTTGCAACCCCTCAC
>CAYTFL010000016.1:4435-8957 GCA_964437105.1 Candidatus Woesearchaeota archaeon
TTTAGACGCTCCCAACAAAGAACTTTTGAAAAAGATAGACTTACCTCTATTTGACGATTACTGGGAACGGTTAAACAAGAGCTTATACTACTTATCGCAGAAGAAAGAAAGAACTTGTATTAGACTTACGTTAGTTAAAGGCGAAAACATGTGCGACCTTGAAGGTTACTCTAACCTAATAAAAAAGGGCGACCCTGACTTCATTGAACTTAAAGGCTACATGTTCGTCGGCTCTTCAAGACAAAGGTTAATGAAGAAAAACATGCCTTTCCATGAAGATATAGTGAAGTTCACTCGATCATTACTAAAACACTTACCAGATTATGATATAGTTTCAGAACACATTCCATCTAGGGTTGTGTTAATAGCTAAAAAGAAATATTACTTTGACAACCAATGGCACACTTGGATAGACTTTAATAAGTACCATAATGGAGTTAAAGATTACTCTATACCTACACCCCAGACTGGCTTATCTGGCAAAGGCACGTTAACTGACATCAAGGTAGACGAATGGACTGACGAGCTAGAATTTTGGGAAGAGTAATATATAATCTAGTAACCAAATCTTTTTATTACAGTTATTTATCTCAAACTTATGGAAGCCTTTAGATCTCCAATAACACTTCTACCTACAGACCCCGAATCTATTGAAGAATCTAGAGAAAAACTTCGTAATCTAGAAAGAAAAATAGTTCAGATTCTTCTTTCTAACGCTCGCAGTGGCCGTTCTGACGCTCAAAAGGTTGTAAACCTTTGCGCAGACATATTCAATGGCAAATTCTGGGACACTTTATCAATCGTTGACGGCAACCCTAAGTTTGAAGGTTCACCTGAAGAAGTTGCTAAACATATTAAAGGAGCTAGAGAGTGGTCAACTCACTATATTGCTAGAGGTCCATTACGTGAAATCCTGGACATAGTTATAGGTCAAGCTCTTACAAGCCCTAAACGGCAACTAATCCAACCTGGTAAAGACCTAGGTCACTCTATACTCTATGAACGGTTAGTAGAACATGAAGGAAGTATTTATGCAGGCTCAGTAGGCGGTAATTTCGTAAAAAGATTGAACAACGGCAGATTCTGGGAATCACTAGTAATGATGCGACCTGGTGATAGCCAATACGGTATTGACATAGCTCACGATGTATTAACCAACCATTATGATGACTTAGATCCAAGGTTTGCCACAGAAGGTATGGCTTTAGTTGATAGATTTACTCACTCTAACTTAGACGATATGAGATTATGGAGGTTGGGCGAAGAAGGTTTAGCCAAGTATATTCAGTTAGTTGACGCAGTTGACGGAGTTTTAGAACCTGACCAAGTTCAACGTCTAATCCGACCGTACATTTCGACAGCACTAAAATGGGATTCTGAGAATGAACAACCTTACTATAATGGAGATCCTGACCATTATGAACCTAGAGGCCGGTTCCAAGACAAATTTGGTGCACCTATAGTCAAGAGGCATCTAGGGTACGCTAATATTAAAGGCCACGTAGCCAAATGTTTAATTTCTTGTTATAGACATGCTAGCGATGAACACGGCGAATACTCTCGCTTTGTTGATGAAGTTGTAAAGAACTCTTTTGACCCTAACGGCATCATGCATTTCGTAAAGTTCCATATAGCTGATAATGGGAAATATCAACGGCTCCTTGACCGGGCTGATGGACACGGTGTTGATTTGAGGGTACATACTAGGGTGCATACTCCTTTCTAGATGATTCTCGTCCCTTCTAAGTGACTACAAACCGAAACCTTTATAAAGCTCCGCCGCCCTCAATTTCTTAAGATGGACGCTAATATGTATGCTAGATTGCGGAGATTAAGGGAAGATCTTGAAGGAAGAGAGGCTGAACTAGCTCAAACTCCGACACCTTCTCAAAGAAAGGTAAAATATGGTATTAACGTTGAAACTTATGAAGGTACCACTTCTGATGGTAAGCCTGCATTTATTAAACAAGTCACAATTCCTAGGCACATACCTGCTGATGCTAGTTTAAAGGAACATCAAAGGTTACTTGACCAGCTTACAATTGGTAAAGATTTAGACCATCCAAACCACACTAGGCTTATAGATTATGAAGAATCAGGTGGCGTCCACACATTATATTATGAGGTCGCACCAGGAAATGATTTAGAGACCCTTCTAGAAGAAAGAAATTTGCGTACTGAAGAAGTATTAGATATTGCAGAAGATGTTGCAAGAGCTCTCCAACACTGGCACGATGATTATTCCCCACCTTACAAACATAATGATGTTACTCCTGGCAATATCGTTTCATGTGAAGAAGGTTCAAAACTTGTAGACCACGATTCAGCAACAATCAATGTAAGCCTTGCTAACGACACTTCATATACAACTAGGGTACTTACTCCTGGCTTTGCTGCTCCGGAAGTTGCAGAAGGGAAAGTTTCACCTGCTTCTGACATGTTCGGTTTAGGAATGACTATTGCATATATGATTACAAAACATAGACCTGGAAGTTTTTTTGACTATAGTAATATATTAAAGAGGGATTAAATTTCACAAGCTATTGTTCAAGGAACAACTAATAGCAGAATTATCGATCTGATCGAAAGTTTAACTAAAGCAGATCCTAGCGAGAGACGGACTGCAACTGAAGTAATTGATTATATTCAGAAAGAAAGAATTAGACTTTCCGGTGTAGCTGTTGAGCAAGAACAATTAGCTAAAGTTCCTGTTGTTGTAAGAGAAGGTTAGGACGTTCCAGTAACTGAGACAACTGATTATGTTCTAGGTGTTTTAGGAAGAGAATTCCCTCGTGACGTTCAAAAGATTGCTGAGCTTGAACGTTATTTAGCAGCTGAAGATAGATTATCCGGTAGAGATAGGGCAATTATTGGAGAGTCTTTAAGATTACTTAGGGATGGTTCTTCAAGTAATAAGGATATACAAGAGTATCTCAAAAGAGTTAAAAAAGAAAACCCTGAACAAATATTTGGCTTTACTAGAGATGAACTTGGAGAATTCTATTCAGCACTATATGGCCTAGGTGCTATAGGTTGCTTCCATGATGTACAAGCTATTGCAGCTAATGAACAATTAGCTTCACTTGTTGAATATGTTTCTGAAGTAGGCGCTTCTCCTAAAGATATTGGAAAAATATTTAACGCTGTTAGAAAATCAAGCCGACAAAATTATGAAGGTTTTGATAAAAATAAGTTCGAACACTACCTTTCAGAGATTCGTTCTGGTAAGTTAGATGCGAGAGTTGCAAGTATTCAAGAAAGTTATAATGGAGATGATAGAGAATGGATCCAAAAAAGGTTAGAAGATCCTCGTTTCTTAGCTTTAGTTGCAATTGCTGAAGATGAAGGTCTTTCGCATCACCGTAATAATAGTCCTTTCATGGAAGGAGACGGATTTGAATTTGTATATTATAGGTTTGGTAAAGGTTTAGGAGAAGATGGACTTGGAACTTTAATTGGTAGCGTATTAGGTAGTGGAGCATTAGGACTAGCTGTACCTATTGCATTAAGATTTATGGATTTAGCACACATATTGCCTGGAATTGAGACAAATGGCATGGTTGAATTCTTTGATAATGATGAAATGAACTATATGTTTGTTTCTATGATTTCTTCTACAGTAGGCGGAGGGATCGTAGGACAAACTACAAGAACTGCTATTGATAAAACTCTAAAAAGGGTTAATAGGGATAAGTATGAAGGGTTCATCTCTAGAAGATATTCGCCACAAAAAACTCTAGAAGCTATCAACGACCTTTATAGATCAGTCCCTGTAGAAAGGTTAAAAGATATTGTTACCGAACTAAAAGAAGTTGGAGCAGCTCACGATAGACAACTTACTCCTTACGAATTAATCGATTTAGTAAAGATTAACTTAACAGAACTTAGGGAAAATCAATCTGTCGATGAAACGCTGGCAAGACTACAAAGTGATGGAACACATCAGACAGAAAGATCGCCAACCCCAAATCAACGAGCGTTGGGACAGCGCCAAAAACAAAGGTCCCTAAGGTAGTATAAAATTCTGGCGAATAATACGTTCCGATCAACGCAATCAACAATCCTACGTACATATGATGCACTCTGATTGGCAACCTTAACTTCTTCTGCACACTTCTCGCATGCATATCAAACCCAAACCTAAAAATGTTGGTAAACACTTCAAGAAGTATTGCAAACCCTACTATAAAGGACCAATCCATGAATAATATACCTATATAAAGGAGTATATATACTTTACCCTTGATGAAAAAGTTTCAACCTAACTACAGTTTTGACAACGTCCTTTCCATTGACAAAAGGATTTTCAAAGGTAAACAACTCATCATTTTCGACATTGACAACACTTTATTCTTCCCAGAAAGCACTAAAATTCGTCCAGAAATCTTAACTTGGTTCAAGAAAGTGAAAAAAAAGTACAACTGCATCAGCTATTCAAACAGCAAAACAATTATAGAACGTAAAGACGCTATTTCTACTTAGTTAAAAAGCGACCATTTCATGAGTACTTACAGCAAACCTT
>CAYTFL010000017.1:0-830 GCA_964437105.1 Candidatus Woesearchaeota archaeon
ATTTATCCGGCCGTTGCGTTTTCTATTGCTTTGATCTTCTTCTTCTTGATGATCAGGAAAGTGTTTGATTAGAAGGTTGCGTTGTTAGCTTCTGCGTTTCTAACGGTTGTGCCTGCTTACTTGTTTAGAACGATGGCAGGGGTGAGTGATAAGGAAGCGATGGCTAAGATATTTCTTTACATGGGGATTAGGTTGTTCATAAGTTTCTTTGTGGAAAAACGGTTTAAGTGGGCGTTAGCGTATGCGATAGGAGCGGGTGTCACAATTGGATTACTTTGGTTGATATGGGGAGGAGTGAGTTTTGTGTTGGTAACAGTGGGGTGCTTTGCTATAGTTATGATTGCTCTAGAGAAGATGAATCAGAAGAACTTGTTGTTGTACACTCTGTTTATTATTATTGCTGTGGGAATGCTTAGAATATGGTTCCCGTCAAGAGCGTCAGTATCAGGGTTGTTAACGTCTGCAACGACTGCTATAATGTTTTTAGGGTTGGGTATTGGATGGATACATTATTTTTTGTTCACTAAAGATGTGTTTAAAATTAAATCTAAGGTTAAATCTGTGCCACCGTTCTTTGTTTCTTTAGGAATTATTGGAGGTTTAGGAGCGATAATATTTGTTGTATTGTATGGGCCGAGCACTTTATGGAGCAAGTTTGTTGATGTGTATATTACATTGGTTGAGCCGTTCGGTACTACACGTTGGGCTTTAACGGTAGCAGAATCTAGGCAGCCGTTTTTTACTGATTGGGTCAGCCAATTTTCTTGGAAATTTTTATTGATGACTTACATCGGATCGGTTTTGTTGTTCTATGAGACTTTGAAGGGGAT
>CAYTFL010000017.1:841-8539 GCA_964437105.1 Candidatus Woesearchaeota archaeon
GAAAGCGTATATGGCTACGTTTGCGTTTGCTGTGTTCATTGCAGCGTTTTCTATGAGTAGGTATTCTTCATCAGCTACAACGTTTAACGGTGAAACGAACTTGTCGATCTTATTTTATGTAGGGTCGTTAGCGTTGTTTATAGTTTATATGGGATATTTGATGTATTCGTTGTATAAGGATGATCCGGAGAAGTTTGGATTCTTAAAACGGTTGAACGCAGGTTATGTTTTTATGTTATTATTCTTTATCTTTCTGTTAGTGGGTGCGAGGTCGGCAGTGAGGTTACTTTTTGTGTTTGCGCCGATCACTGCTATACTGGCAGCGTACTTTGTTTTTATAATAGTAAAGTACTCGTTGAGGTTTAAAGAGCCGTTGATGAAGTATGCAACGGGGATAGCAGTTGCTGTGTTAGCGTTAATGGTGCTTAATGCGTTCCATACGTCTACTGTTGCACAGGCGTCTTCTATCGGACCAGGGTATAATCAACAGTGGCAGTATGCAATGGATTGGGTGAGAGAGAATACGCCGGAGGATGCAGTGTTTGCACATTGGTGGGATTATGGTTATTTTGTGCAGTATGGTGGTGAAAGGGCTACTCTAAGTGATGGTGGTAATGCGCATCCCGCAATAAATCATTTCATTGGTAGGCATTTGTTGACCGGTGAGAATGAAACTGAAGCTCTTGAATTATTAGCGGCGAAGGAAGCTACGCATGTTTTAATCATTAGTGATGAGATCGGTAAGTATTCTGCGTTCTCTTCAATTGGAGCGGATGAAGATTATGATCGGTTTTCATGGATACCTGCGTTCACGTTAGATTCTACGCAGTCGCAGGAGACGAGGGATGGATACAATCTTGTTTATACTGGTGGTACGGCGTTTGATGATGATTTTGTTTATCAAGATATTGTATTTCCGGCGAACAATGCAGGGATTGCTGGGTTTATCATTCCGGTGCAGTTAGATAATGAGACAGGAAATATTCTAGATATTGATCAGCCGGAAGCTGTTATAGTGTATGGTGATAGTTATTACAATGTGCCGTTACAATGTGTGTTTATTAATGGTGAAGAGTATATCTTTGATGAACAGGATGAGTACCTTGAATCGTGTTTCCAAATAATACCTACGTATCAAAGTAATGAAGTTAATGGTATTGGTGCTGGGTTGTATCTGTCGCATGATGTGTGGAACACTGTGTTTACGAAGTTGTATCTGTTTGGAGAAGAGTGGGACTATATTAAGGAAGTTTATACGGATGAAGAAGGGATGCCGTTGTCCATATATGATGGAAGGGTTATAGGGCCGTTGAAAATATGGGAAGTGACGTATCCTGATGACTTAGAAATACCGGAAGAGTATTATGGTGTAGACATACCTGAAGAGGTGAGTAGGGTTTGAAAGAGTTGTTTGACAAGTATGAAAGGGTTGAAGGAAGGAAGAACTTGGTTATTTTAGATACTTGTTTTGTTTTTAGTCTTTTGGATCGGGAAAAAGATCTCGTTAAGGGTTATCCTTATGCTTTATCTTCTTTTAACGTTGAAGAGCTTTTGTTTGTTGGGCATAAGTTGCATAAGATGAAAGCTAGGTTAAGACGTTTTTTGAAATCGCATGAGTTTGTTATCGTTGATGTGCCAGTGCATCCTGGTGATCGTGAGGGTGAGAAAAAGTTTGTGAATTCTGTGGATAAAGAGTTGTTAAAACATATCCCTGATGCGTCTGATGCAGTGCTGTTGGCTGTTGCGTTGCAAACTGAGTCTATTGTTCTTACTAAAGATAAGAATCATTTGTTTACCGTGGAGTTGGTTAACTATCTTAGAGATAAGAAGGTTAGAGTTTTTAAAGAGATGAAGGATTTGGGATAGTTTTATATAGAGAAGGTTTTTCACAAACTTGATCAAAATGAGTAATAATAAACCTGATTTGGAATTTTTAATGGGCGTAGTAGAAGGTGTTGATGAAGATGCCATAATTAGCAAATTGAGAGCTAAGGCAGGAGATAGTTTTGAAGTAGTAAAGAGGTTTAGGTTAAATCCTATTTATCAAGTAAGAACTTCTGAAGATGGTTTTGAAAGTATGACTGGAGTTAAACCGACTTATAGTGAAGAAGGTGGCTGGTTGTTTGATCCTAGTCAAGTTGATACTGGTGTTCCGGAAGTTAGATACATTGAGCCTAATTATAGAACAAGGGTTGCTTAGGTGTGATCAAAATGAGTAATAATATACCAGATTTGGAATTTTTAGTTGGAGTGAATATTGGTGAGGACGTAGATGCTGTTATTAGGCAATTAAAAGTGAAGGCTGGAAGTAGTTTTGAAGTTGTAAAGAGGTATCAGAATCCTATTTTCTTAGGCAAAGCTTCTGAAGATGGTTTTTATGCGATGACCGGAGTTAGACCTACTTATACTGATGGAGATGGTTGGTCGTTTGATCATACTAAAGTTGATACTGGCATTAAAGAAGTTGGATATGTTCTTCAGGATCCTAGAGGGGAGCCTGCTTGATTTTTGATTTTATTATTTTTTAATTAAAGTTAATAGGTCATCCAACCTTAAATTCGCTTGTCGCATTATGCTTTTTAATGTTCCTTTAGCTAACTCTTTGTGTAGAGGGACAGGAATACTAATCTAGAGGTCGATAGCTTCTTTTATATTTTTTATTGCTTCTTCCGTATCCTTGCCTTGAGAAGCTATACCCAGAGTTGTACAATGGGCTACATAAATAGGTTCACCTGTGCTCAACTTTTCTTTATTTATTACGATGTCCATGAAATACTTCTTAGTCATAATTTGTATTAACTCATTGATTGTATATAAGGTTTTCGCAGTCTTGTGTTTGCCTAATTTACCTAATCAAATCATCAACGTTTCTAGTTATAGTGCTTGTGATTAATTCTGCTATTAAACCAAAGGTTATGAACTGTAAACCAATTACCGTTAGTAAAACGCCAAGCATTAGTAATGGTCTGTCACCTATACCTTGTCCTAAAACCCAAATGATGTAAAGGTATAAGTCAATTAGAAGACCTAGACAACCGAAGAATAAACCTAGTGTGCCGAAAATGTGTAAGGGTCTATTCTTGTAGTTCATCAGAAATTTGATTGTAACTAAGTCCATTAGGCCTCTAAAGATTCTAATGGAACCGTACTTAGTTTCGCCGTGTAACCTAGGCAAGTTTTTTACTGGAACTTCAGTGTAACTGTAACCCATGTTAGCAACTTGTGCAGGGATGTATCTGTGCATGCCGCCGTAAAGGGATAAATCTTTAGCAACAGAGGCTTTGTAAGCCTTGAACGGACAGTTCATATCTTTGAAGTTTGTCCCAGTAATAGCACGAGTCATGCCATTGTAAATCATGGAAGGGATTTCTCTAACTGAACCTTTATGCTTTCTATCTTTAGCACCGTTCACAAAATCGTAACCTTCGTTAATCTGTTCAATCAAAGCGACCATGTCCTTAGGATCATCTTGAAGGTCCGAGTCCATGGTCACAATGATATCTTTTGTGGCTTTCTGGAAGCCAACGTATAAGGCAGTCGCTTTCCCCATGTTCTTTTTGTGGGTGAAAACTTTAATGTAATTATACTTTGATAATTGTTTAAGAATGTAAGGTGTGTTGTCAGTGCTGCCATCGTCAACAAAGATTATCTCAAAGTCTTTTGTTAAGGTTGATACAACAGGGATGACTGCTTCTAACAAAGGAATGATGTTTTCTTCTTCGTTATATGCAGGGAATACGATGGATATTGACATTTTATAGGTCCTTAAAATTGATTAGTTTAATATCTTTTATTGCTTCAGAAAATTGTTTACTGCAGAGGATTTTTAATTCTTTGGGTCGAGTTTGTTCAAATTTATTCCTGTATGAGAGTGATTTTTGTGCTGGGTGGCAGCCGATCTCTGCAGTGCCGTTAAAGTTTAAGTATGAAAGGAAGACTTTTAGCGATGGATAACCTGTGTAGATTAAGCCGAAGAAGTGGTCGGTTGTGGTTAATGGACATCTGTTTAGTTTAATTAGCTTATGCTTAACGTAGTGTAAGTTTGGGGTGAAGCCTTGAGAGTTTTCTTTTGGCCAGCGGAGCTTGTTAACGTTATATTCCTTTGCTAAGTTGATTACTATCTCTTTTACAGGTGAGAAAGCGTGCACGTGTTGGTGTGAGTCAAAGTGTGAAGGAGTTATTCCAATTTCTAAGAGTTTTTCTATCTGTGCTCTAAGTTCATTCTCTATGAAACGTTTGTTAACTTGTTTTATTAGTAATTTGTATTGTAAGTGTTTGTCTAAAGGTTTGTTTGTTGTTAATGATTTGCCGTGGGATAAGTTTAAGTGGACGCCTACGCTTAAAGTGTCTGGAAGTTTAATGATAGCGTCGTCGAAGTGTTTGCCGTTGCACATGATGGTAGTGCTAGTGATTGTACCAATTTCATGTGCTTGGATAATGCCTGCGTTCACTGATTTTGAAACTCCGTAGTCGTCAGCGTTTATAATTAGCCTTTGCATAGGTGTGTTTTTTGTTGAAAGTTAATAAAGATTCTGTAGTTAGGTAGCTGTCGATTCTTGCACTTCAAGGCAGAGCTCTATTGCTTCTTTGATATTTTCCATTAATTCATCTAAAGAATCTCCTTGGCTAAGGCATCCTTGGAGTTCGGCAACTTTGCCAACATAGCCTCCATCTTCGTCTTTTTCAATAATAACGTGAAATGTTTTTGACATAGAATATTTAAAGTTTTATTAATTTATTATAGTTATGGTTTGGCCGATTTCAATGCCGTTTTCTTCTGAATAGCCAGGGTTGACTTCGATCGCATAAAGGATTGGGCTTGGTGGTGGGTAGAGTTGGCTTTCACAGGATTCTTCGCAAAGTGCCATTTGATCGATGCCGATGATTGTTAAGTCTTCATCTATCCAAATGATCTCTAAAGGTATAGGTACATCGTGCATCCAAAAGTAAGGGGTTGAGGGTTCGTCGAAAATGAAAAGCATGCCAGTTTCCAAATATTCTCTGCCTGTTAAACCATAATTTCGTTCTTCTTCAGTATCGGCAAGTTCCATGTTCTCGCAGAAGGTTTCAAAGCAAACTGTTGTGCTTGTGCAAGAAGTAAGTAGGATTAGTAGGGTGATTAAGGCTAGCTTTTTCATAGGTTAATGTTAAACTTTTCTTTATATAAAATGATCGATAGATCTTATCTACTTACATAATATTTATATGTGAACATAAAGAAATGGGCAATAATGAAGATAGTTTTGATGCTCTCAGTGGTTATTAGCTTTATCGTAGTATTTCTGGTAACACCTTGGCTTATTGAATATCTGAGAAGGATTGGGCTGGTTGTGAAAGATCAGCATAAGAAGGGGAAGCCGTTGATACCTGTTTCTGGGGGTTTAGCTGTATTCTTAGGTATATTCTTTGGAATTATGTTTGCAGTTTTTGTACAGACGTTTTATTATCAGTCAACGGATAGGTTGATAGTGTTGCTGGCGTTTGCGGTGTCGTTGTTTGCTATTACCTTTGTAGGGTTTTTTGATGATTTGTTAATAAGAAAGGATAAGGAGACGAGTTCGGGGTTGAAACAGTGGCAGAAGCCGTTACTTACACTTATCGCTGCTGTGCCGTTGATTGTGTTGAATGCAGGTGAAACTGTTGTAAGCGTGCCGTTCATTTGGTCGATTGATGTAGGAATATTGTATCCTCTGTTGTTCATTCCTGTAGGTTTTGTGGGTGCGTCTAACATGGTTAATTTGTTGGGAGGGTATAATGGGTTGGAAGCTGGGCTTGGTTTGATTTACTTGAGTAACTTAAGTGTGTTTGCGTATGTGCATGGGGCGCAAGAGGCTGCGTTGATTGGCGCGATAACGTGTGCTGCTTTACTAGCTTTCCTATTGTTTAACGCAGTGCCTGCTAAGATTTTTCCTGGAGATTCTTTGACTTACCTTTTAGGGGGAGTTCTGGCGTCGATGGCGATCATTGGTAACATTGAAGTGGCTGCTCTGATAGTTTCTATACCGTTTTTTATTGAGTTTGTTTTGAAGTTAAGAGGAAGGTTGAAGAAGCAAAGTTATGGTAAGTATTTCAATGGTAGAGTGAAGAGTTTGTATGATAAAGTTTATTCAGTGCCGCATTTCTTTACGATTGAAGGTAAGTTTACTGAGAAGCAAGTAGTGTTCTTTGTGTATGCAATACAAATGTTGTGTTGTTTGTTAATCTGGTTGTTATAGGATAATAATTCTTATAAACTTTCTAGAAGAGATTCGTTGTATGGGGAAGATGGATAAAGAGATAATGGTGGTGCCTACCGAGAAGCTTTTTTCTGGTGATAGTTACTTTCAAGGGTTTATGCCTCATGACCATACAGATTATGAGACTGTGATATTGGATAATCATTTACACCTTAGAAGAGGGGATGCAGAGGAAGATCCTACGCATAAACAACCTATTGGTTATACATTTGTTGTGAATCCTCAAGAAAAATTGTTGTTTGTTTATGAAAGGTCTTCAAGAGATCAGGATTATGATGAGAAAAGGTTGCAAGGGAAGTTAGCGTTTGGAGTTGGTGGCCATATTGAGCCAATAGATGGAACCAAGAACCCAGTTTATGATGGTGTAGTTAGAGAAGCGCTTGAAGAAGAAGTTACAATAAATGGAGATATTTGGGGAATACATCAGTTTGGTTATATTAATGATGATAGGGATGATGTAGGTAAAGTGCACTTTGGTGTAGTTTATTTGGTTCTTACTAACGCTACTGAAGTAACACCTAAAGATGCAGAGATGAGGTATGGGCGGTTAGTTTCCGTTGATGAGTTAGAAAGAGTGGTTGAATCTTCTGATGCAGAGTTAGAAGGTTGGTCTGAAATAGCTTTGCCCGTGATTAAAGAGTATTTTGCAGGGTTATAGTATAGTAACATTATCCAACCCTAACTGGTTTTTCTTGATTGCAATGAATAAGTAAGAATCTTCTCTAAGTTGGTTAGCGATAACTATGTAATCTTCTTTAGGTTCATCAGCTCTGTGCCTAAACTTGAAAACGTCGCTCTCTTGCAAAAAGGACCTGTCTAATGTTCCAATATCAAACCAAGGCTCTCGATATCTAGGATAATCTCTTCTTTTAACCCCAGTTAAATCGCCTAAAACCAACGCTAAAATGTCTCCTCTTGTTAACCCTCTTGAAGCGTTTGCCCAGAATTTTTCTAAGGTAGGGTATGGGCAATTTTCGACCTTATGATGAAATAATTCGTAGATTAGTTGTGATTTGGCGTAAACACAGTCGGGAGTGTCAAAGACTTCGGCAAGCGAATCCATTGGTCGTTCATCTAATGCAAAGCTCATATATGCAAAATTAAAGGTTTAGTTTTTAAGCTTTGTTAAAGAAAAATCTGGCAAAAATAGATAGTTTTATATACAAGATGCGTCTTACTTATAAGATATAGAAGATGGAGGTCTGGAATTATGGGAGAAGTAATTGAAATGGGAAAGGTAAGTGCGAGAGGACAGGTGGCTACACCTGCAGGAATAAGGAGAGAAATGGATCTAAATGAAGGACAAAAAGTTTTATTTGTGTTAGAGGATGATACATTGATGATAAAGAAAGTAAGTATGCAAACGTTTGCTGAAATCACGAAACCATTGAAGGCGGCGGCAAAGAAAGCTGGTTTAAGAAAAAAGGATGTGCCAAAAATTGTAAGTAATTTCCGTAAAAGA
>CAYTFL010000018.1:0-8482 GCA_964437105.1 Candidatus Woesearchaeota archaeon
GATGAATCTTACCCTATTGTACATTGTAAGATTGGCGAAGATAAGTTGTTAATAAGGGCGAATGGTGATTTGACGTACTGTGCAGCTTTAAAGTATGAAGGGTTTGGTAATATTAGAGATAATTCTTTAGAGTATTTCTGGAGAAGGCATCCGTTCGTTAAAGAAGTGAGAAGGTTTTTAGGTGAAGAGTATAGAAGTATTAATGGTGAGTGTAGGTCTTGTAGTAAGTTAAACGATTGTAGAGGTGGGTGTGTTGCGCAAAGGTTGTACCATCGTGGACTTTTGCGCACAGGGCCGGATCCGTTATGTTTAGAAAGGTAAAAACGCCTAGGCATGAGATTGAGGTTGAGTGTCATTATGGTTATGTTAACGTTAGTGATGTTGTTGTGAAGAAAGAATTGTTTGCTAATATGTGTAAGGAAGGGTGTAGGAATTATGATTGTAAATATTCTTGTCCACCTTTATCTCCTGAATTTTCTTCTTACGTGAAAAGTAAGTATTTGTTAGTGGTTTTGTTGAGAGTTCATTTAGATCAGCTTGACTATAAAGAATATCATAAGCTGAGGGTAGGGAATGCAGTGATTAAGCCTAGAATTGAAAAAGTTATGCGGTCGTTAGAGAGAGATAGTAAATTTCTTAGTACAGGCGCGTGTAGGTTGTGTAAACCTTGCCAAAGGAAGTTGGGGAAGCCGTGTAAAAGGCCTAAAAAGATGAGGTTTAGTCTGGAATCAGTGGGCGTGGACTGTAACAAGTTGGTTGAGGAGTTGTTTAAGTTTCCGTTACAATGGTATAAGGATAAGAAAGCGCCTAAGTATACTTCTGTAGTTTGTGCGTTGCCGACGGATGAGAAGAACGTTTCTGTTGAAGAAAGTTTTGAGAAGTTTGTTTTTTAATCATAAACATCCTGCTCTAAAACCTTGGAAAGTTTTGAACATATGTACTCGTGGCCGTGCAAATCTAAGAGTAAAGTCTCAGGATCTTTATACTTGCGTTCGATTATAACATAACTTTTACCGTTTTCGTTAAACACACGTTTACCTTTCCACTTTTTCTTAAAGTTAGCCAACCTTTTCTTTGATTCAATAGGCGGACCGTAGTGTTTAATCTTCTTTGATAGTTCTTGGCTGTCTATAATGAACCATAAAAGGGCGTTATCTTCCCACTGCCAGCCTGAATCTTTTATCGGGAACTCGTGACTGTAAAGTTCTCGTTTCATGAATTCAAAAGATTTTAGTAATTTTGCGCCAACTACATCTCTTTTACCGTCCAATGGCTTACAGGTTAAGCAAACTAGCTTACCTTTTTTCTTCTTTAACTTATCTAGAGAGAAAGGTTCTTTAGTGAAGTGTAAGTGTGAACGATTCTTAAGATATTGTCGAGCCTTTTTTCTAAACAGCAAATACTTTTCTTTAGAAACGACTGCAGTGACGTTCCTAGTATCTTGTACTGGGTCTACAACAACCAACGGTGAAGCCATCTTTGAATGGTTTAACTTAACTTTACCTTTATGATAATTCTCTGGATCTAGTATGGTCTTAGATTTCCATTGTGAAACAGCTTTCATGAGTTTGTCAAAGCCGCCGTAGTGTATGGTTAAAACTTCTAGTGAATAACCGGAAAAACCTTTAATGAAAGATTCTGCGCCGTATAACTCGTTAGCTTTTGCGAAAGCTTTAGCCAAACGAATATCGTCGGTCAGATGTTTGTGTTTCCTTACCCACTTTGCGTGGAATGGTGAAATGTCAGTGATGTTGTCAGCGTCTTCAACCTTTTTTATGTCCATGATGGGAATAAGTTCAACAGTGTAACCTTTCTTTTCAATCTGGAAGTAATCCCTACTGCCGTGCAAAACTTGATAATTCTTAAGCTTCTTTTCTAATATCTTAGAGATGTCTAAGCCAGAATAATACTTTTGGTTAAACTTTACATAAATGTCTATATCGTGAGAACCTTTGAGCCAAGTGTCTTTAGCGCTAGATCCTCCAAGGATAGCTTTAGTTTTCTTGATCTTTATCTTATCAATCACACTTTTTGCTACGCGTTTTAGCTCTAACGTTTCTTTTCTGGTTGGCTTAACTTGTTTAAGCACGGTTTTACGCATGTATGTTTTAAGAGGAAAGAAGCATATAAAGGTTTTGGGTGCGAACCTATAGAATATTGGACCGAAAGCTTTAAATATGATCGTAACAGATATATTACATATGTCACAAAAAGATTACAAAGAGGAAATAGTCGGAATCTTACTAAAGAAGGATAACCACATTAGAGGACTGGCTAAGGATTTAAAAACTAACCAAACTACAATAGCAAGAAAAGTTAAAGAATTAGAGAATTGTAATGTTGTTGATTTTAGACTGGAAGGAAAGAATAAAGTTTATTTCTTAAAGAAAACTCTGGAAGCCAAAGAGTTTGTATACATAACAGAGCATAAGAAGTTCTTAGGAGCTTTGAGGAAATATGTTATACTAAGGAAGATAGTTAATGAGATTAAGAATGAAAAAAAAGTAAAACTCGCAGTTATCTTTGGATCTTATGCAAAAGATAGAGCAACAAGAAGTAGTGATATCGATATTTACATTGAAAGTACAGATAGGAAGCTGAAAAAGAGATTAGAGCAAGTTAACTCAAAATTGAGCATAAAGATTGGAAAATACAATAAAGACAACCTTTTGATCAAGGAAATAGAAAAAGATCATGTAATAATAAAGGGGGTTGAGTTGTATTATGAGAAAACCAAGCTTCTTAGTTAGATTAAAAGGAGAAGGTAAAATTAAGCTAATTGAAACTAGTGATGAAATAGCAGAATCTTATGTACAAAAATCGGATAAAAGTATAAGGTCATCAAAAGCTGTTGCAGAAATAGAAAATTATGAAGATTCCGTTGCTTTAGCTTACTATTCCATGTATTATTCACTTTTAGCGTTGTTATTCAAAGTAGGGATTAAATGTGAGAATCATACTGGAGCGATAATACTTCTTAAGGAAGTGTTTGAGAAAGACAATAAAGTCATATCTCATGCAAAAAAAGAAAGAGTTGATAAACAGTATTATGTGGATTTCTCAGTCACTAAAGAAGAGGTTTATGAAATGATTGAGCTAGCTGAGGAGTTTAATGGAGAAATGCATCACTTTATTGAAAGTTTTACTTCTGCTAAAATTGAAGAATATAGGAAAAGAGCTCAAGAGATCTTAAGATAGTTATATAAACATTTACTACTCATAATTATACATGGTTGATATATATCATCATCACCATATCAAAGGGGTGTTCACTAGGGAGCTGTTTGAAATATACTTTTTGTTAGCGTTTAAGAAGTTAGCTCTCTCAATGATTGGGTTGTTTTTACCTCTATACTTTTATGTAGAGTTAGGGTATCCAGTGAAAGAGATTATATATTTCTACATAGTGTTTGCCATATTTTTTGCTATCATGCTTGCACCTGCAACTAAAGTTATTTCTAAGTACGGTGCTAAACATTCTATGATTGTTAGTACGCCTTTAGTTATTACAGGTTTGATAATGGCTTTACTTTTACCTTACTACTCTTGGATGTTTTACCTTGCAGCATTTTTCTTGGGCGCTGAGGGTGCGTTCTTTTGGACAGGGTTTCACATTGATGCAGTTTTACAAGGTAAGAAGAAGTCTTTAGGGAAAGAGTCGGGAATGATTACAGTGATTTCGCTTTTACCGACGGTGATTGGACCTTTAGTAGGTGGTTTAATCATCAAGTTTTTTAGCTTTACTGTGTTATTTGTCATTGCTTGTTTGCTAATGTTCGTCTCTTTCATACCTCTATTGAAGTCTAAAGAGATTTATGTGAAAACGAGGTTTAATATGAAGTATTTCTTTAAAGATGGACATACTAAGTATTTCTTTGCTTACATGGCGCAAGGGTTGAGGAATATGGCACGGGCGTTGTTTTGGCCGTTGTTTATTTTCATGATTTTAGGTGGATACTTAACACTGGGTATATACGGTTCGGTTGCAACGTTAATTGTAAGTCTAGCTGGATTGATAATAGGTAATTATTCAGATAAAACTAGGAAAGGGTTGATGGTGAAAGTTTCTGCGTTCTTTGGAGGAATTATATGGATAGTGAAAGCGTTCGTTACAACCGTTGGTCAAATTTTTGTTATAGGTCCGTTATCAGGGATTGTGCATATGGGTGTGACTATACCTTTACTAGCGAAGAGTTATAATAAAGCTAAGAAAGAAAGAGTGGCAGGTTTTATTATATTTAGAGAGATTTGTTTAAGGATAGGGCAGCTTACACTGTTATGTTTAATGCTGTTCATAGAAAAGATAGAGTGGTCGTTTTTCTTAGCGGCAGCGAGTACAGTATTTTTCTTCTTTATTTAGAAATTTTTGCAATGAAAAAACCTTCAGTGTCGTTGTCTTGCGGCCAGACTCTTAAACATTTCTTTACATCAGAGTCATATTTTTCACCTTGGAATTCTGTAACTGCTTTACCGTGTTTGATGTCTAAAGAGATTTTGTTAAGTTTAGCGTTCTCGTTGTTTTCTAGTAAGTGCGATACAACAGCTTCATTCTCCCAAGGTTCTAACGTACAGGTTGAGTAAACTAATGAGCCGCCTTCTTCTAATGCGTTGAAAGCAGTGGTTAATAACTGTCTTTGCACGCCGGCCATTTTCCTTATAGTATGTGGGTTCCACATGGTAATCGTTTTTAGTGACTTTCTTATCGTGCCTATGCCTGAACAAGGTGCGTCGACCAATATTTTATCGTATTTGTTAGTGAACCATCGGCCTTCCATCCTAGTTATCACTGTGTTTAGTACGCCGCAGCGTTGCAAGTTTAATGTTAAGGGTTTAAGTCTAGGTATTTTGTTGTCGTTGGCTACGATTATACCTTCATTTTTCATCATGGCTGCCATCTGTGAAGTCTTGCTTCCAGGTGATGCGCACATGTCTAAGACTATGTCTCCGGGTTTAGGTTTTAGAACGACTGGAGGTATCATTGAGGCTGCGCCTTGTAAATAAATATAACCTAAGTAATGTTCTAAAGTGTTGCCAACGCTTAACTTCTTAATGAAAAAGCCTTCTTTGCACCAAGGGATTGGTTTTAGATTAAATCTACTCTTTATCTCCTTTATTGAAGTCTTTAGAGTGTTCACCCTAATGCTTTTCCTCATTGGTTTCTTAGAAACTTCAGTGAACTTTTTTACATCTGTTATTTGTGCGTAATGTTCTAAAAAGTTTTCTTTCCATTCTGGCATATAGGTGTAATAGAGTATGTACTTTTAAAAGTAGTGATTATTATAAACTCTAGGTTATTTCTTAATGCTATGACTGATAGTAGAATTTATGCTAAACTAAGTGCTTTGTGCTGGGTTGCGTGGAGAGAAGAAAATGGTAGAACTGAGTTTGATACTAGATTGACTAGAGATGACACGTTGATTGGTATATTAGTTTCTTCACCAGAGTTAGTAAAATTAGTAGGTAAAGATAGGTTTAAGTATAAGAAATTTTGAAAAGTATAATTAAAACCTATAATCGAAACCAAGAATTCTTTTAAATCAAAACTATTTGGAGAAAAGCATGAAAATCTTACCCCTAGTAATGTTTGCAGGATGTATGCATAAAGTTGAGACGCATTATGACAATACTAATATTGGAGACGTAGCACTTATGTGGCAAATTACTGAAAATCTTAGATATGAGGTTTCACCAGAAGTTGTTGGTTATGAAAGGATAGGTGATTTTTGGCGACTGGATGGTAAGAAGGGGAAGGGGTATTATAATGAAGCTGGGATAAGAGTATTTAACCCACAGGGAGAGGAAGTATCTTATTTTGCTCAGGAAGGAAGCTTTACTTTAATTAGAAATGATGATGGTTGTGAAGAAAGGTATGAGCTTAACTTAGATGAGCGGAGTCAGTCAAGGTACACAATAAAAGGAAGATGTGATTTAGAACTGGGTATTGATTTAAGCAATGGGATGTTATATTCTGACATACCTGGAGAGTTTTTACCGAGTATTGAAGAAAGAAGAAGGTCGATAATGTTTGGAGAGATTGATGAAACTGATCGGATAAGAACCCGGTCCTGGTTAAAATGATAGGAGTAGTTTATAGATCATTGTTAAGACCTTTACTTTTTACTCAAGATCCAGAGAAAATACATGATAGGTTTGTATTCTTAGGTAAGACGTTTGGTAAGTATAGTTTTTCTAAAGAAATTGTTGAAGCGTTTTTTTCTTATAGAAATATTAGGTTGGCGCAAGTAGTGAAAGGTGTGAAGTTTTCTAATCCCATAGGGTTGGCAGCAGGTTTTGATAAGGATGCGCATCTGTTAAACATTATAGGTGATGTTGGGTTTGGTTTTACTGAGATTGGGTCGGTTACAGGTAAGCCGTGTAAAGGTAATGATAAGCCTAGGTTGTGGCGGTCAAAAAAGTCTAAATCTTTGCTAGTGTTTTATGGTTTGAAGAATGATGGGTGTGAAGTTCTTGTAGATAGGGTGAGGAGAAGTAAGTGTAAGGTTCCGATTGGCATTTCTATAGCGAAAACGAATGATGCGTCGACGGTAAGTACAGAGAATGGTATCAAAGATTATTGTAAGGCGTTTAACACTATGAAAGGGCAAGGTGATTTTTTAGTCGTTAACATAAGTTGTCCTAACGCGTTTGGAGGTGAGCCGTTCACTGACGTGAAGAAGTTAAGCCTGTTGTTAGAAGCGTTGGATGTAAAGAATGTTAGTAAGCCTGTGTTTGTAAAACTTTCTCCAGATTTGAGTCGAAAAGAGTTGGATGAGATCATTGAAGTTTGTAAAGATGTAGATGGTTTCATTTGTGCTAACCTTACTAAGAAGATGAATAATCAGTTAGTTGATAAAAAGCCGTTTGAAAAAGGTGGAATGTCGGGCAAAGTTGTGCATGAGTTGACTTTGAGGCAAATACGGTATGTTTATTCGAAAACTAAAGGTGAGAAAGTTATTATTGGTTGCGGAGGTGTATTTTCTGCGGAAGATGCGTACAAAATGATTAGGAACGGTGCTTCGTTAGTGCAGTTAATCACGGGGATGATATATCAAGGGCCGCAGTTGATCAGTGAGATTAACAAAGGGTTGGTGAAGTTAATGAAACGAGATGGTATCAATTCTATCAGAGATCTTGTTGGGATTGATGTTGATCTTCAGTGAATGTTAATTTAAGATCTTCACAAGTAAAGCCATAATCTTTCTCAAAGATTTCAATCATGCCATCTTTGTGTGCATATCCAACCCCTACTAAGGGATTTTCGTAAGATCCTTCTTCCATATACTCTATAGTTTTAGAACACATTAACTCATTTCTTGTACCAATGAGTGTTGTTTGAGATTCTATTTTTGATACCGGGAGATACTTAGAAATTTCTTCATGAGCAGATATGTATGAAACGTTAAAGCCAGAGTATCCAGCACCAAAAAAATACATTTCTGGGGCAAAAAGTAAACCAAAAACACCACCCGCACCTAATAAGACTTCCATTAATGGAGATAGCCCTTCTCTTCTAAGACCGCTTTCACTAGGTTCTTCAAGAGCTAGCGTAGGTATGATTATTGAATCACTATCAGTTTCAACTTCTTCATCACTAAATATTGGATCTCCCAACCCCCAGAAGAGAGGTCTTGCTCCCAAGTATAATATTTGTTCTCCAAAAGGTATTTCTTCAGGCGAACTAAACCCTTCACCAAAGGCTACATCAATTTCAAACTCTCTAAGGATCGCACCTAAAGCCATTGAAGAGCTAGTATTGTACTGGTGCTCTTCACCTAACAAGTAAAAGTTTTGCGGATCTTTCTCACATTCAGCTAATCTAAGAGTAACTTCATCAGAGTGGAATTCTTCATCTTTGAGAAAATGCTCTCTAACTCCATAATGTGTTGCCGCTAACCCAATCATTATAGCATAGCTTGTTGAGTAAACTGCAAAGCTTCTAGGAAATGTTCTTAACCATTCTTTAAAACCTTCCTTTTTTCGAGTTAAATATGAACCTATAACTTTCTTCTGTTTAGATTCTTCAGTATCCTTTTTATTCTTTTTTTCATAGGCATATGATCCAATCTTTGTTAAGGCACAAAGCCCAAGAAGTTTAGGCTCTGCAATAAAAGCTACAGCAGTAAGAGGGATGTAAATTTGAGATAAAGTTCTGTGGGCAACATGCTCTAAGAGATGAGGTTCAGTTGTAGTATATGGACCAAATAGCCTATTATATATTCTTTTTCTAGATGAAGTAAGAAATATTGAAACTGGAAAATCCACTGTTGTTTGTAATGCAGTTGAACCAACTCTCTTCACTATTTCTTCAAGACCCATACAAAATTTCTTAGGGTCTTTCTATTTAAGGATTTCCATCACATTTAAATAAAATAGCTTCTTATAAGTAGCCAATGAAAAAGAGGTTAGTAATATTATTAATATTATCTTTATTCTTACTTCCAGTAGTTAGTGCAACTTGGTATGGAGACTTTTTTGAGTTTTT
>CAYTFL010000019.1:0-8431 GCA_964437105.1 Candidatus Woesearchaeota archaeon
AAGCTTCTTGAAAAATGTTTTAGTAGAGTTATGAAATGATTCCTTGAATGCTTGATAACTAAGATAAACAGGATTTAATTGAGTGTTTGTCTTTAGACTAATTTTCTTTGCTGTCCTCTCAATATTTTTAGAGTTATTAATTTCCTGAAAAACCAACAAAATGTCAATATCTGAATTCTTAGTATGAGTGCTACTTGCGTAAGAACCGAAAATAATAGCAATTATGGGTTTTACCTCCAATTCTTTTAAGAAATCGTTTACTGATAATCTCACTTTTGGTGGAAGTCTTTCAAACCTAGAATGTTCAATCGTTGCAAGTGCAGAGCTAAGCATTTCTTTTGAATAATCTAAAAAGAAATTAATCTGGTTTCCAGCTTTTTCTGGCTTAACTAGCTTACTTATTTTTTTAAGTCCATGGTCTATTGAAGGCATCCCTAACTTGAGTTGCTTGGAAAGTGCCCGCTTATGAATCCCAGGGTTGAGATAGATTTGTTCCAAAATCTTAATTTCTGTTCGGTCATACATTTTATATCAATTGTCATAGAGAATATGCCTAAAGTATATAAAGCTTTGCATTTTATGTAACCGTTTAGAGTTTGTTTAATCTAATCTGTCAGTTAGATCTGAAGATCTTACAAGCCCAGGTTCTTCTGAGCCAAATAAAGCGCCAGAACATAACCCTGCGTAAATGAAAGCTGAGCCAATAGCGTACATAGATGCAAACTGAGTAGCACCGCCACCAATTGGATTTTGGATATCAAAATAATCGTTAATAACTGAACCAACCTCACAACCACCCCAAACTGTAGCAACGCCAGCTGCAAGAAGGCCAGCCCCAGTTGCAATAACGCCAAGATCCAGAGGTTTTCCAATATATTCACTCATCTTAAAAATAAGAAATTATCACCAATATATAAACCTTTGTAATTAAAAAAAGAGAAAAAAATTAATCTTTTGCCAGTGTTAGAACAGACTTAACAGCAACAACGATAGTTGCAGGGACAAACAAGGTTAACAAGTTGCTCAAAATTGTACTCAAGTACGCAACAGATTCTAAGGTTTGTCCGCCTAAATAGCCCATCAAAACAAGCACTGTACCGGCAGTCAAGAATGCGCCAACTTCTTTCTCGTCGATGTTCAATAAACCTACTACCAGCCCTAATACTACTAACAACCATGCTAACCATGTGCCTGCAGTAAAGAAGCTAAATATTACGGCTAATATAACACCTGCCAAGAAAGCCCATCGGCCTAGTCTAGCTGTACCACCTTTTGCTTTTTTTGCCATTAGGATACCCTCCTTTAGATTATTTAACTTGTTTAAAGAGTATAATCCTTTATATAGTTTTTTGATATCTGTTTCAGAAAATTTGTTCTAGAAAGGTTTATAAAAGCAGTGAGTTTCGTTAGTTTGTGATGGACAATGTTAAGGCAACCTTTAGTAGTAGTGATGGGGAACGTGGATTCTGGGAAGACCAGGACCTTAGATACTATTAGGCGTACTGCTGTTGTTGAGTCTGAAGCTGGCGCCATTACGCAAATGATTTCTTCGTCCGCGATATCTTTGAAGACGATACAGAAGATATGTAAAGATTTGTTAAAAGGTAAAGGTATTTCATTGCCAGGTTTGGTGTTCATTGATACGCCGGGTCATGCAGCGTTCTCTAACATGAGGAAGAGAGGTGGTAACCTTGCTGATATCGCTATACTTGTAATAGATATCAATGAAGGAGTGAAGCCGCAGACGGAAGAGTGTATCAATATTTTGAAGAATTATAAGACGCCGTATCTGATAGCGTTGAATAAGATTGATCTTGTGCCAGGTTGGCAAACGGTGGAAGCTTCTACTATCCTAGGAATGATTTCTAAACAGTCTGAAGGTGTGCAGCAGCAAATTGAGAAAAGGTTGTATGAGATCGTTGGAAGATTACACGAGTTAGGGTTTCAAGCGGAAAGGTTTGATAGGGTTGAAGATTATACCAAAGCGATCGCGATGGTGCCGTGTTCTGCTAAGCTAGGTTATGGTGTGCCTTCTTTACTAATGGTATTGATGGGGTTAGCGCAAAAGTTTTTGGAGACTCAGTTGGTTACAGATGAAGATGCTACAGGGAAAGGTACAGTTTTAGAAGTTAAGGAGGAGCAAGGGTTGGGGTTAACGTTAGATGTTATTCTATATGAAGGTAAGATTTCTGTGAATGATCCAATTATCATAGGTGGTGTGAATGAACCAATTGTAACAAAAGTGAAAGGGTTGTTTGAACCGGATGAAAAGCAAAAGTTTAGGTCGGTTAAATCTGTGAGTGCGGCGGCAGGTGTGAAGGTTGCAGCTGTTGGCGTGAAAGATGTTGTGGCGGGGATGCCTTTGTTTGTAATCAATAATAATGAAGAAGAGCTTAAAGAAAAGATTCAGGAAGAAGTTGAAGAAGTTTTGCTTGACAAGGAAGAGCAAGGTATTGTAGTGAAAGCTGATACTCTTGGTTCGTTGGAGGCTGTCATCGGTATGTTGAAAGATAAAGAGATTCCTATCAAGAAAGCGTCAGTGGGGCCAGTCACCAAGAAAGATGTGGCGTCTGCAAGTTCTGATGAGGAAAAGTTGAACAGAGTTATTTTATGTTTTAATGTGAAAGGTGAGAGTGAAGAAGTAAAAGTTATTTCGCATAACGTTATTTATCAGTTGATTGAAGATCTGGAGAAGTGGAGAGCGGATGAAAGGAAGAAAGAGGAAGAAAAGGAGTTGCATGATCTTGTAAGGCCTGCTAAAGTTCAGTATTTGAGAGGTTGTACGTTTAGGCAAAGTAATCCGGCCGTTATTGGTGTGGAAGTTATGATGGGTACGTTGCATACTGGTGTTGAGTTGATTAAAGCGAACGGTGATCCTGTTGGACAGATTAAAACTATACAAGAGAATAAAGATACGTTGCAGAAGGCTGAGAAAGGGAAGCAGGTTGCGCTTTCTATTCCTTACGTTACAGCAGGTAGGCAAGTAGTGGAAGAAGAGATATTGTATGTGGATATGAATGAAAGTAATTTTCGTAAGTTAAAAGTTCTTAAGAGAATGTTGAGCCCTGAAGAGATTGCAGTGTTGAAAGAGTTTGTTGAAATAAAGCGTAAGCAAAATCATCTTTGGGGAGTGTAGTTGCGTAAAGTTTAAAACTTAGTTGTTTTTTTCATGGAACATGGAAAATTTTTGTTCAAGAGATATGGTAATGGTTTCTCCGTCAATTCTTGCAGTTGGAGAAGATGTTGCAGCTATGACAAGAGCAGCGCAAGCAGTACCTTCAGCAGACTATTTGCATATTGATGTGATGGATGGTAAATTTGTGCCGCAAAGTACTATGTATGTTAATCCAATGTATACTTCAATGTTAAGTGAAGCCACAGAGATTCCGTTAGATGTGCACCTTATGGTTGAAGATCCTGAAAATTATGTTGATAGGTTTATTGAAGCCGATGCAGACCTTATTACTTTCCACTATGAAGCTACTAAAAGACCTATAACTCTGATTGAAAGGATTAGAGAAGGAGGGTTGGCAGGCATTGCGTTGAACCCAGAGACGCCAGTGTCAGAAGTGTTTTATTTGTTACATAACCTAGATGTAGTTCTTTTAATGTCCGTAAACCCAGGAAAGTGTGGGCAAGATTATATTGAAGATGTTACTGGAAAGATTAGAGAGTTGAAGGAAGTTATTAGAAGAGAAGGTTATGATATACGAGTTGAAGTTGATGGTGGGGTTAAGTTAGGAAATAGGTATAAGCCAATAAACGCAGGAGCGGATATTCTAGTTAGCGGGTCGGGCATATATTCTTTAGAAGATCCTGACCAAGGTGTAATAGGTATGAGAGATACAATACTTATTGGTTGTGATCATGGTGGGATGGAGCTTAAAGGAAAGATTATGAGTGCACTTGGAGAGAAAGGATATGCTTATAGTGATGTTGGAACATATTCCACAAGATCTTGCGATTATACAGATATTGCTAACATAGTTGCTTCAGAAATTTCTTCAGGTGGGCAGAAGAGAGGAATATTAGTCTGTGGAACTGGACAAGGGATGGCGATGGCAGCTAATAGGTTTCATGGAGTGAGGGCAGCAGTAGGGTATAGTGAATTTGCTGCAGTAATGGCAAGAGAGCATAATGATGCAAGAGTTATATGTTTTGGAGAAAGATCTATGGATCATGGAGAAGTAGTTCAATGTATGCACAAGTTTCTTGAAACAGATTTTTCTGGTGATGAAAGGCATGAGATAAGATTGGAAAAGTTTATATAGAGGTTGTTGAAAAGATTTTCTTATGGAAGAGTATTTTGAGAGATGGTTAACAGTTAAGCCTTTAGTTAAAGCTTCACCAGAAGTTAGTGAGAAAGTAAGTAGTACGTTGGCTGAGCTGTTCTGTTATAATCAGGTGAATCCGAGGAATGAGATTGATAGAGGAACGAATCATGTTATAGCGTCTGTTGGAGAGATTGTTATTCCTGAGAGAAGGTTGTTTTTAGCTATGAGAGGGAGAGTTAATAATGTTATAGACGAGGGGAGTTGTTTGCATGATGCAACCTGCTATGCACAAGCGTTCCCGCAAGGAAAGAATCCGCCTTACTTTGCAGGAGTTGTTGAAGTCAGTTTTCAGGGGAAAAAATTATATGCTATACTAACTGAAGATATTAGTGAAGGGAGAAAATACCTAGTAAGAGGAGAAGGTGGAAGCCGATTTGCATTAAGAGTTAGAGAAGGTGTGGAGGAGAAGTTTTATTTAGATCCACCAGAATTGTCATATATTATTGAAGATTATGCCCAAAGATTGTTTGAAGCTAGGTTAATGTTAGAAGGTAAACTATAGTTCTACACATAAATCTTTATATGTTAAGTAGAGTTTTCTTAAGTTATTAAATATCTAATTGAACCAGCATTGTCATTAACACTTTCAGGGTGTGGGCCTACCATTTACGTATTTACCAGTGAAGCAGAAGCGAAAACTGATGGAGGAGGAGGTAAATCTAGAGAGCGTCAGCTAGATGATATTTATGATCATTGTGAAGGACGGTGGCGAGCTGTGGATAGAGAGTATGGAGTTTTTGCAACCGATGATTCGCCAGTTCCAGGGCCAGGGTTAGCAGATATATTGTTTGATTGTCATAGATTTAGTAGTGGACCTTATCATAATTACTGTGAAGAGAATAGAGCTAAGGGATTGGATTTTAGAGTTGGGCATATACCAGATGATGCATTGTCCGAAGGGATAGGAGAGTTACGTATAACTCTTGAGAAAGCAGCACGTCAAAATGGAGATGATCTTAGAGTTGCATTAATCTTTACTGGACCAAGGTTTTATGAACAGCTTGAAGATGAAGCAGAATCCTGTTTATCTGATTATGATAGAACTCTTGATCCACTTGAAGCGTTCGATGCAAATAGAAGAGAGTGTAACATTGGACTGTTAGGAAAAAAACATCATGAACTACATTATACTTGGACAACTAGAATGACAAGAGTTGGTCCATTTTATAGTATACGAGATAATGAGACTGATGAAACAGTAGGTATGTTAGTAAACAGAGGGTAAAAATGAAATATACAACAATTGCAGCATTTGCACTAACACTTTCGGGGTGTCAGCCAGCTATTGACGTATTTACTAGTGAAGCTGATGCTAAGCATTATGGTGGTGGAGGAGGCCTACCTAGACAACCCGGGCCGGATGATGTTCATACTCCTTGTGGTTGGCAACATGCGCATAGGGAGTATGGAGTATTTGCAACCGATGATTCGCCAGTTGAAGGCCCTGAGTTAGCAGATTTGTTACTTGAATGTAAGAAGCCATATGGAGCAACATATCACGCTTACTGTGAAGAGAATAGGATTAAAGGTGGAGACTTTAGGATAGGATATTTACCAGATGATATTATCGCTGAAAGGAGGCCTAATTATGATTTCAATCATTCTCTTAAGGCCCTTATACCTGGAGAAGGAGAGTCTAGTGAAAAAAATCTTAGAGTAGCATTCATATTTACAGGGCAAAGGTTTGGTGAGCAGCTTGAAGATGAAGCAACAAGGTGTATTTTTGGCCCAGACTCTTCAATACCATCACTTGCTGCACTCTTTATCGAAGAAAAAGAAGACTGTGCAATCGATTATCCAAACAAGTGGACAGCTTCAAGAGAAGGTTATGATCTAGAAATTATTAATACAAGAGCAGGGCGGTTCTATCAAATCCATAACAATGAAACTGAAGAAGATATAGGAATGTTAGCATATTATTTGGGGTAAAAATGAAATATACAACAGCTGGTTCATTTTGTTTGCGATTAAACCCCTCTTCATGGACAATAGAAGGCTTCTCAAAATTAGTAAATCTATCGGTTGAATTTCCTAGTATGATGCATTGAACTCACCATTCCAAAAAGTATTTAAAGACCTGAGAAAAATGATGTAAGTATGGCATCCTTCAAATGCGTAATAAATGACAGTAAAACTGGTAAATCTTATCAGAAAGCTATTGAAGACGAGAGTCTAATTGGTAAGAAGATAGGAGAAAGTGTAGACGGAGGTTTCTTAGGATTAGAAGGGTATCAGCTTACAATAAAAGGTGGTAGTGATTCTGCAGGATTCTCTATGCGTAAAGATATTGATGGGCCGATCCGTAAGCGAGCTTTGCTCGGTAAAGGGGTTGGTGCAAGAATAAGACGTAATGGAATGAAGCGCAGGAAAACAGTTTGTGGAAATACAATTACTTCAAACACTGTGCAAGTTAATTTGCAAGTAAGTAAGTATGGAAAAAGTGCTTTGGCAGAAATCTTTGCTCCGAAAGAAGAAGAAGCTAAAGCTGAATAATACTCCTATGGAGGCCATTGCTATGAAGCATGAAACAAAAAGTGTTCTCATCGCGCGCAAGAAGCGAGTGAATAAGGAAGACTATCAACATAGGCCTTGTTTTATTAGCTTTTTTGATGAAAATGATCCCCACTTGAATGTGCAAGGACCACAAAAAATTGTAGAGTTTGGTCGAGTACATAAGGTGATCATTGAGGGGTTGGATGTTGATTATCTTTTGCCGGGCAATGATATCGTGATTAACAATCTTAAAGAGGTTGAGATTGAAGAGCGGAAGAATCATGTCCATGTGCGTGGTGTGCAAGAACAGATTTAGAAATAGTAAGAAGAGTTTTCTAGAGAGATTAATTTATGCCGTTCAAAAAAGTTTATATAGTCTAAAAGATGGTATAAGTGTATGCGAGGGGTGAAGATAGCGTACAAGAAGTGGGCAGATACGTATGATAGGGATAGTTTGTTGAACCCAGCAGTGCAAATGGATGAGCATCTTATTCTTCCTATGTTAAAACTTAAGAAAAGTGATAAAGTGTTGGACTTAGGTTGCGGGACGGGAAGGTGGACAATACCTATATCAAAAAAGTGTAAGAATATTGTGGGTGTAGATATGTCTGAAGAGATGTTAGCGGTGGCGAAGAGTAAATCAGAAGGGTTGAAGAATCTTAAGTTTGTTAAGCATAATCTTAGTAGGAAGTTGCCGTTCAGGAATGGAAGTTTTGACAAAGTGTTGGTTAGGTTAGTTGTCGGACACATAAGGAATGTTGACAGATTTTTTGGTGAAGTGTATAGAGTGTTGAAGAAAGGTGGTGCGTTTGTATACGATGATGTGATCGATGATACGAAAAAGCCGTTCAAGCTTAAGTATCCTAACCTGTTAAAAAAAGTGCATCTGTCAGGGCATCAAGTTTATAGTTTTACAGACATTGATGAGAATGTGCATGCGTTACACCGTGCAAATTTTTCTATTGAAGATGTGAAGTTCTTAAGAGTGGATGAGAGAATTAAGGGAACTATTTCTAAAGCTTCGTATGAAAAGAATAAAGGAAGGACTCTGGGTGTGATATTCAAGGCTAGGAAGTAGCCAGAATATTTATAAAGAGACAGAAAATTGTGTAATTATGGCTAAAGTAGAGCAACCAGTCATTAGTATTGGATTAGTCGGACATGTCGATCATGGCAAAACCACTATCACTCAAAGGCTATCGGGACAGTGGACAGACACGCATTCTGAGGAGATTAAGAGAGGGATTACTATCAGGTTAGGGTATGCGAACAGTACGTTCTATAAGTGTGATAAGTGTAAAGAGTATTCGGCTACAGAGAAGTGTGCGTGCGGAGGTAAAGGGAAGATGATTAGATCTGTTTCTTTTGTTGATGCGCCAGGTCACGAAACTTTGATGGCTACAATGTTGTCAGGTAGTGCGATCATGGATGCTGCGCTTCTGTTAGTCGCTGCAGATGAAAAGTGTCCGCAGCCGCAAACGAAAGAACATTTAATGGCACTAGAAATATGTGGAATAAAAAATATTGTAGTAGTGCAAAATAAAATAGATCTTGTTAGTGAAGAAGATGCTATTGAGAATTATAATGAGATTAAGAGTTTTTTG
>CAYTFL010000020.1:0-2803 GCA_964437105.1 Candidatus Woesearchaeota archaeon
TAAGGGATGATATTTATGAGTATATAAGAGATAAGTCGGATAAGACGTTGTTTCTTGAAGATACAGGGTTTACTAAAGAACAGAGAGGTGATCTTCTTCAACGGTTTAAGGAGTATAAGGATGAAGGTGCCATACTTTTAGCTGTTGCGGGCGGTAGTTTTGCTGAGGGTATAGATCTTCCGGGTGATCTGTTGAAAGCGGTGTTGGTTGTAGGTTTGCCTTTAGGTCGGCCTGATCTTGAAACAAAAGAGTTGATTAATTATTATGATGATCGGTTTGGTAGGGGATGGGATTATGGTTATGTTTACCCGGCGATCATTAAGACTATGCAAAGTGCGGGGCGGTGTATTAGAAGTGAGACTGATCGAGGGGTGGTGGTGTTTATGGATGAAAGGTATGTGTGGCAGAATTATAGGAAGTGTTTTCCTTCTGATATGAAGATAAAGATTAGTAAAGATCCTGTGCCTCTAATACGAGAGTTTTTTTAAGTTTTGAGAAGATTGTTTTTTTATGGATATTGAAGAGTGGATGAATTTACGTTTGGATGTTTTAGAAGAGAGGGAGAAGGTTTCTGAGGATAGGGAGAATGTTGTAGCATATCTTAAAATGTTGGATGAAGTGTGGTATCCTAAGAATGATCTTCTTGATAGAAGTAGACATAGAAGGATACCTATACCAATGGGAGTTTCTGAGTTTGAAGATCAAGATAGGTTCTTTGGTTTAGAAAGGTTGGTGGATGATTTTAGTGCGTGGGTTGAGTTTTTTCCGCAAATTATTGATACTACCAATTGGAAAATGTATCAGGATAATTTTGATAGGTTGCCTTTGTTTCTTGCAGACTTGCGTTATTATTCTTTAAATCCGATGCCTGAACATAGTAGTTGGGTATTGCCTATGGTAGGAAGGTATTCAGATTTTTTAGGTATTGATTTAGAGGAAGTTAAGGATAAGCCTGAGTTAGCTTATGGTGTTATGTGTAAAGCTTTAGCTAGACGGTTTATGATGTATGCAAGAATGAAACCAGAGCATAGGGAAGAAATGTTGGCTGCTGTTTTGAATACGCGTTTGAATCCTCAAGAGATGGTTAAAGGAGAAAGGTTTAGAGTTGAAGATTATGCTGCGTCAGAAAAACTTTATGAAGTTGTTGAGTTATTTGACGAATTACATGATGAAGTGGGATGGTTTTCTCCTGAACCTGAAGTGGAAGGAGAAGGTGTTATACTTCCTGTAGTAATGGATTTAGCGAGAGAAGTTTCTAAGGATGTTGTTGTTAAAGATGAGCGTTATGAGGTTGAAAGTAATGAGTGGGGGAAGTGGTTAGATGATAATGTGAGAGGTCGGTTGAGGAGAGATTATTTTGCATCTACTTTTATTGTTGAGATGGGTGAGCATTTAGATGTGGAGTGGACAGCGCCGGCGCCTTTGTTCGTTACGGATGTTGCAGGTGAGCAAGTTCATTATTTTTTAGAGAGGAGTAAAGGTAGGAAGTTAGTTGATTTGTCAAAGGGTGAAAGGTTTGTACAAGGGAAGAAAGTAATGAGGGCGTTGGCAGAGATGCATTATCATGGAAAAGAATGGACTTATGGAAGAGGTGCGATTAGAGATGATTTGCCGCCGTTGCCGCACCCCATCTTTTTTGATGATCATTTTTGTGAGTGGGATGGTGATTTGGAGTTTAGAGCAATATGTGATTATGTTGGAATTAATGTAGAAGGGATTCCTTATGATTGTGTTAGGGAGATAGTTGGAAGCTTACCTAAGGGTTTTAGGCATGGTAGCTTTCATCCTGATCAAGTTTTGTTGAGTAATGGTAAAGTGGAAGTGATTGATTGGGAACTTTGTAGTGATGGGCCACAGTATGATGACCTGGTTCTGTTTTTAGAAGGGAAGTTAGGGTATAGTGTTAAAGAAAAGTCGTTGTTAAGAAGGACCTATTGGAAAAGAATGGGTGAGTTGGAAAGGTTTGGTGAAAATCAGTTAGATTTTGAGTTGGGATATTTTCTTCGTTGTGTGCCAATACAACTTTGGGCAGCGGCAAGGTTATTAGAGGATGAGAAAGTGTCTGCGGCGAAGTTTCAGATGCAGAGAAGTTTGGGTGCGATTGATACTGTAGTAAGTACTACTTTACGTTATAGGGATGAGTTTCATAAAGGTGGTATTGTGAAGTCTATTATCTCCCCAAGAAAAATGTTAGAGTTTAAAGGAGCTTTAATGGAAGAGCTTACTGGGTCCCGTCTTCAAAGTGTATTGCCATGGTCACTGTGAGTAAAGAGTAGAGAGTGTTTAGGATGTTTGGCAGTCGGTGAAGGAGGATTAAGTCTCTACCATCGACTTTGTCTGAAAGTTTGTTTATCTTGTTAATGACTTGCATACGGGCAGCAACTATTAACCTGGCATCTTCTACACTGTACTTGTAAAATAGTTTGTAGAACTCTTGTTGGAGGCGGACAGTTTCTTCAAAAACGGATAAAACTTCTTTTGAATAGTTGTTTGACTGCTCAGATTGTACTTTGCAAAGGAAGCGGTAGGTTCGACTGATCTCAAGTAAACCTAATATGAGTTCGTGGTATTGAACAGTTTGCTTACCTATGCCTCGAATGTTAAGGTATCTTTGGCAGTAGCTGGTGAACTTTCTAATGCTAATATGTTTTCTGTGGAGTTCATTTAAAGTCTTTTTATCCTTCCCTTTTATTGCAGTCAACCCTTCTTGGCCTAAGGAGTTGACCATTAAGAAAGTTCTTCGCAAAACGTTCATGAATTCGTTAATGTCTCTTCCGGCAACGTCTTTGATAAAACAGCTAGT
>CAYTFL010000020.1:2813-8322 GCA_964437105.1 Candidatus Woesearchaeota archaeon
GTATAAACCTGTACTAATCTTTTGTCTTATTACTTCGAAGCCTATTAGTTGGTCACAAGTTTCTTCAATCACGTTTAAGGTCTTAACTTTCTTTTTATCTTTGCTTAGAATGCGTTTTGGGAAGGTTAGGTTTAATTCTTCATATCCAATCTGGTAAGCGGTTGTTATTTTTCTGACTAAGATAGGGATGTCAGCGTGGCTTAGGTTAAGTTTTAATGATTGTTGTTCTGGTACAGTGTCTGTAGAAATCTTTATTTCGTTGTCTAGGACGTCTAATTGGAGTTCTTGACCTTTCTTGACATTGTACTTTCTAATCCAAGGAGCAGGTAGGGAAACTACGAAAGTTTTGCCTCCCATCAAGATGGCCTTCCTTTTCATCAAATATAGTAAAGAGGTTAAGATATATAAGAAAAGTGGGGCGTTAGCACAACCTTTATTAAAGTTATTACTATGGGTTAAGGTATGGAAACTGAGGTGAGGAAGGATATTCTGCAAGCTTTGCGTAAGGCGCAGCCGGCTTTGAAAAGTGGAAATATTAACAAGATTAAAGTTGTGAGTAACATGACGTTGCATAACGCAGGGTTGTCGCAAGATCAAGATTCTGTTGCCATATCAGTTATTATTTATACGTTGTCTAAAATCTATAACAGGCCGCGGTTGCATCAGCATCCAGGGTTTCTTAAGTTTAAAGAAAATGTGTTGAAAGAGTTGAGGGAAGCGCAGTCTTTGTTGCATTCAAATGATGTTAAAGGTTATCATAGGAAAGTTAAAAGAGTGTTTCAAATTATTTCAGCGTTTGAAAAGAAGTTTGGAATGTATATGCGTGAAGCGATACTACAGTCTAAGATTAAGAGGGGTGGGCGGATCGTTGAGCATGGTATATCTGTGGGAAGGGCTGCGCAGTTGTTAGGCATCTCTCGGTGGGAGTTGATGAGTTATATTGGAGGGACGAAGTTAGGCGACATTAGGCATGAGGATGGGCATTCTGTAAGTGATAGGCTTGAAGCGACAAGGAGGATATTCTCTTTATGAAAGCTTTAGTGTTTGACTCGAGTACAATAATTAGTTTGGCTATGAATAATTTGTTGTGGATACTGAAGCCGTTAAAAAAACAGTTCAAGGGAGAGTTTTACATACCGAATGAGGTTAAAGCCGAGACTGTGGATAGGGCGTTAAACATTAAGAGGTTTAAGTTTGAAGCTATACAGATTCAGAATGAGATTAAAGAAGGGACGATTAAGATTTATCCTGAGAATTTGCATCAAGAGGTTGAAGAGTTGAGTAGTTTAGTTAATAAAATCTTTCGTAGTCATGGTAAGCCTATCAAAGTTATTGATGAAGGTGAAGTTGCAGCGTTAGTTTTGTTTAAGAGGTTGGATGCGGAAGCGGTAGTGATTGATGAAAGGACGACTAGATTGTTATTAGAATCGCCTAAACAAATTGCGAAGATACTTAGAAAGAAAATGGGGAGAAAGATTGATATTGATGGGAAAAGTTTGCATGCGTTCCATTCAGAGTTTGGTGATGTTAATGTTTTACGGTCAGTCGAGTTGGGTGTTGTTGCATATGAACTGAATCTTTTTAAGAAGTATAAAACTGTGGATAAAGAACTGTTGGATGCTGTGCTCTGGGGATTAAGATTAAAGGGTTGTGCGATCTCTACGCAGGAAATTCAAGAGATTTTAGAAAAAGTTACTCCTTTGAGACAATAAATTTTGTTAAAAAAGTGAAATTACATTCAAGTAATTATTTCTATATCGTCGGACCATAAACCTTATAAGATTCTATCCGTAGATATTTCGCATCAAAAACCTTTAGGGGGGAACCTTAAGATGAAAAGAAAAAAATTGTGTGGCGTAGCTATGTTTGTTATCCTTGCTTTGCTTGGTTTGGCAACGATGGTGAGCGCTGATAGTGATCTTTATGAAATTACTAAAATAAAGGTTGATGGTGTCACGGTCTACGAAGTTGATGAAGATGGTGATACTGATGTCTTGGAAGTTGGTTTAGAACTTGATGAGGCGGTAGATGTAGACGTAACAATTGTTGGAACCGGTGATAGTAGTAGCTGTCCTGATGGAGATACTGATGATTGTGAAATTGATGTGAAAGTTAAAGCTTGGATTGGTGGCTATGAGCATGGAGATATTGAAGATGTTAGTAGCACTTTTGACATTGAGCCGAATGTAACTTACACTGAGAGTGTAACGTTAGATATTCCTGATGACATGGATGTTGAGGATGATAATGATTATACGTTGTATGTAGAGGTTTATGATGATGAAGATGATGATCGTGTTGATCTTGATGTTTTCATTGAAAGGCCTAGGCATTCAGTAAAAGTTTTAGATGTTATCTATGATGATACTGTAGAAGCTGGCGATACCATGCATGTGGAAGTTCGATTGGAAAACCTTGGTGAAGAGAAGGAAGAGGATTTGAAGGTTGAGCTGGAAGTGGATGGTAAGACTACAGCTGATTATGTTGATGAGCTTGCTTCGTTTGAAGAAGATAATGAAGATGAAGAAAGTTCTGATTCAGTAGATCTTAGCCTTACTTTAGATGATGACATGGCTGCTGGTGATTACGATTTAACAGTTACTGTGACTTACAATAGGAACCATGATACTGTTGAAGAGATTTACTCTCTTACCGTAGAAAGTGATGAAGAAGAGGTAGAAGAAGAGGAAGAAGAAGTTGTTGAAGAAGCTGATGTGACTGTTAGTCTAAGTTCAACTGCTTTAGAAGGTTCTTCTGAAACGGGTACAGAGTTTGTTTTAACCTTTGTGAACGCTGGTGATGAGAGTGCTGTATACTCTGTTGAAGTTGCTGGTGAAACGCAGTGGGCTACAAGTGATGTGTCGCCAAGCGCTGTTGTAGTGAGTGGTTCTGAAACTGAAGAAGTTGTGGTTACTGTTACGCCTGATAGTGAAGCGGATGGTACTTATGACTACACTGTGCAGATCTTGGATGATAATGGTGAGTTGGTTGAAGAGATTGAGATGAGCATGACTGTTGGTGATGTTAATAGCCAGAGTGCGTGGGAAGATACTGGTTCAGCATTGAAACTAGGTTTCATCATCTTGATTGTGTTGATCATTATCATTGCTTTGATAGTTGCCTTTAGAAAGTTAGGTGACGATGATGACGATGATCTGCTAGAACCGAAAGAAGGTAAAACTTACTATTAATTTCTTTTTTTTACTTTGATTTCTTTGCTCATTGGGAATAGGTCGATTGAGTAATCTTGAAATATTGGAACGATTTCGTACTTTCCTATTGCTGAGAAGCGGTTTCTAATATCGATAATTATCTGTTGTAGACTTCGCATGTCTTCAGTTCTAACGTGAAGTAAGACGCTCCATTTGCCGAACATCTTAATACCTTGAGTAATGTTTGGATGTCTGCTTGCGTAGAGTAAAAGCTTTTGCTCCTCTTCTCTACCGTACTTTGAAAATGAGATTAGGATCTGGAAAGCTTTTTGTCCGATAAGTTCTGAGTTTAGAAAGACTCTGTAACCTTGGATGAAGTTTAGTTCTTCTAAACGTTTTATTCGGTTCTGTACAGTCTTGTAGCTAACAGGAAGGCCTTTACTGATTTCTAAATTGGACTGTCTACAGTTGTGTTTGATTTTGTTAATGATTGCTTTGTCGATATTGTCTAAAGCTAAATGTTTGCCTGGGTTTGCAAGGTTTAAACGTATAGCGTTATCTTTAGTTTTATCTTGCAAGAACTTATGTTGATAAAACTCGTGGTAAATGATGTAGGAAGAGATGTAATCTTTTAGTGTGTTAAACTTTTTGAACATTAAGTCAAGGAAATCTTGTAAGTCATCGTAATTTTTTACAAAGATGACTGCTAGAAGGTCCCATTTGTTGCCTGCGGAAGCTGACCAGTAAACTTGTTTGTGAGTCTGTAAGAATTTTACGATCTCTTCATGTGATTCTTTACTTTCATCTTTTAATTGGAAAAATATTCTGTACTGTTCAAAGCCGAGTTTGCCTAAGTTAAGAATCGTTCCAAAGTAACTGATTAAACCGTTTTTCTTTAGTCTGTTAATACGATAATCGACGACTTGTTGTGATAATCTAACTTTTTTCGCTAGGGCTGAAGTAGTAATCTTAGGGTTGTTATCCAGTTCTTTTAGTATCTTCTTATCCTTTACATCGACTTTCATATGAAGTGTTTGGAAGAAATCGTATTTAAATCTTTCTAATTTACAAAAAAATGAGTGAGAATTCTTAACAATGAGTTGAATCATAATGCTGATAAAATGGCAATTGAAAACAAATTGGGATCGCAAGACGCAGAGTTGGTTTTTCTTGAACCTTTCAAAAAGATAGTATATGCTTTCCGGCCAGAGAGGGTGTCTATAGATAGAGAGAGTTACTGTCATGTGTTTGATAGGGCATCAGGTGACACTACTTTAGTTGAAGGGCCGACAAGGAGAGTTTTAAGATATGATGAACAGGTTGCTGGAGAGATTAGTCAGAAAGTAGTTGTGCCGGATAATCATTACTGTGTTGTTAAGAATCCGTTTAGTGACGGTAGTGTTGTTTATGGTGAAAGAGAAGTGAGGGAAGGGCCAGTAGATTTTGGTTTGCACCCTGGAGAAGAGTTAGCTGTGAGTGTAAGGAGAGAGCATGTCTTGACTAAGAGAGTTGCGCTGCATGTGAAGGTGCTTGCAGATTTTGATGGACATAAAGCTGGAGAGAGGTTTAGTATTAGAGGGCCAGGACGTTATGTGCCAAGTAAGAATGAAGCGGTTATTGATACTGTCGGTGCGAGAACTTTGTCAGATACTAGTGGTATCTATGTGCAGAATAGAGATACTGGAGAGGCTAGACTTGTGAGTGGACAGCAAGAGTATTTTTTAGAACCTAATGAAACATTCTTTGAAAAAAGTCTTACTGAAGATGAGTTAGCAGCGTTAGGCTTGAAGTCTCAAAGAGGGGCGAGAGGAGTTCGTATACTTACTAGGCAGGCAGCGAATGAATCTTTCCTTGATGACTCTTCTGATGCTTGTGTCCTAGAGCTTGAAGATAATGAAGTGGTCTTCTTGTATGATGGAAGTGATACTAGGGTTGTTGAAGGGCCGAAGACTGAATTTTTAGGGCCGTATGAAAGGCCGAAAGTGTTAACGTTGTCTGGTGGTAAACCTATTCAGCCGAATGCTTTGAAAGTTGCGTTGCTAAAGCTTGGGCCTGATTTCATTTACGATCAGGTTGCGGTAAGGACGAATGATAATGCGATAGTGAAAGTTGATGTGACGTACAAGTGGAGGTTCCCTGACAATACTAAGGAAGGATTAAGGAAGGCGTTTAGTATAGATGATTTTGTTGGGTATGCTGCTGAAACTTTGTCTTCTAGTATAAGGACTGTAGCTGCACAGTACGACTTTGAAGCTTTTCACGCTGGATCTTTAGAGTACATTACGAATGAAATCTTTGGTGAAGGTGAGTCGAGAGTGTTTGATGAGAATGGGTTAGAAATCTTTGGCATTGATGTT
>CAYTFL010000021.1:0-8128 GCA_964437105.1 Candidatus Woesearchaeota archaeon
CAAAAACTGATCAAGCTGGAACCACTTTATGTAGTAGGAACTCTTCAATTGAAGAAAGGAATGAAGCATTGGAAATCTTGAGTAATTGGAGGGCTTCGCACAGTTATCCTATGCATGTCTTTAAACAAAGGATAAAAAGAGTTTCTGAAAAGATGGATAAGGGTTCATTGTCTGCTCAAAGACTAAAAAGGGTTCCTTCCATAATAAAGAAGCTAAAAAGAAAATATGGTGGTAAGAAAGCTACTATGAAACTCACTCAAATGCAGGATATTGCTGGATGTAGGGTTGTTATGTCAAATGTTGAATTAGTTAAGAAACTCTATCAGGAAAATTATTCTAATGGAGATTTGAAACATAAAAAGGTTAACGAGAAAGATTATATTACTTATCCAAAAGAAGATGGCTATAGAAGCGTACATTTGGTTTATAGGTATAATAGTGATAAATATAAGGGTAGTCTCTACAATGGATTGTTGGTTGAAGTACAAATTAGGTCCAAACTACAACATATTTGGGCAACAGCAGTTGAAACAGTTGGATTTTTTACAGGTCAAGCTATCAAATCTAATGAAGGTGAAGAGGAATGGAAAGAGTTCTTTAGGTTAGTAAGTTCCGCATTTGCAAGGTTAGAAGGTTGTCCTTTAGTGCCCAGTACGCCTATAGATGAAAAAGAACTTTGTTTGTTGATAAAAGAGAAAGAAAGAAAGTTGAATGTTAAAACTAAAATGCAAAATTGGACAAAATCAATAAAATTGTTTGATGATTTGAAAAGTAAAAAAAATGCACATTTCTTTTTATTAGAGTTAGATACAATCCAAGAAAAATTAATAATTAGTTCTTATTCAAAGAGACAAGAAGAAAAGGCTATAAGAGATTATGCTAAAGCTGAAAAAAGAATTTATGGAAGAAAAGAATATGATGCAGTTTTAGTTGGTGCTGATACAATAGATCTGAAAAAAGCTTATCCAAACTATTTCTTAGATACTAGAGAATTTATTAGGTACTTAGATAAAATATTAGGAAAGTATTGAGATAGTATGCGAGAGTCGTGCACCTAATAAAACTCATCCTCTTCTTCAACTACAGGACTTTTCCCTTTAGTTTTTTCAATCTTCATAGCTTCAACCGGACAAACGTTCTCTGCTTCCTGGTTTGACATTAATTGATCTTCAGAAATCTCTATCCTTTTAGGCTTAGCTTTAAACACACCATCGTTTTCAACTAACTCCCAGTTCTCTGGGCAAACAGATGTGCAAGCACCGCAACCGATACACGCTTTCTTATTGAAAGTGATTTTGTACCTTGCCATTCTAATCTAGATTTTAGAAAAACATCATTATATAAAGGTTTCGTTTGGCTATTTCTTCAATATTTGGCTATTTTAGGGCAATATTTATTAATTCTGGGAGAAAATGAGCCTTATGGAACTCATAGAAGAAGCACAAAGAGTATATTCTGAGAACTTTCCTGCAGAAACTAGGTTTGAGCGCGCCATTTTCTTCAGCTGGGGCTGTATGATCGGCGACTGCAGCTTTTGCTATATGAGCACACAGCCTAAAGATAAACCGCCTAAGCAAACAAAGCGTTCAATTTCATCAATCCTAACAGAAGCTATACTGGCAAAAGAGCTAGGCTGGGACATAGGCTTCTTCACTGGCGGCATTGGCGTCTTCACACCTGATGAGCTAGAGTTCCTACTAAAATCAATAAAGGAAATAACTAATGAAAAGATTTGGCTATCCATTGGCCCTGTAAGCAAACCTTTGTTACAACGCTACCAACCTTACATTAAAGGCGTTGTAGGTTCAACTGAGACAATCAACCCTGAATTACACAAAAAAGTTTGCCCATCCAAACCTTTAGCACCTTACGAAAGAATGTTTTTGGACGCTAAAGAGCTTAACCTAAAAAGAGCGATGACTTTCATAGTAGGCATGGGTGAAACTAAAGAAGACTTACCTCTACTAATAAACTTCATAAACAAATACGGCATTGACAAGATTCATGTTTACGGTTTGATCCCTCAAAAGAACACTCCTTTTGAAAACTCTTCCTCTCCTACAAAGGAAGATCAAGCTTGGTGGATCGCAAAGATTAGAACAACTTTCCCTAAGATTGACATTCAGTGCGGCATCTGGGAAGATAGAGTCGAAAGAACTTCTTACTTATTGAAAGCTGGCGCCAACTCAATCTCTAAGTTTAAAGCCACAAAACTCTTCGGTACAGATATAGCTAAAGATATTGAAAACCAGGCTAAGTTAGCTAACAGAAAGTTCATTGGCACGTTAACCAAGATTCCAAGCGTAAACTGGGAAGAAAAAGTTAACTCTTTACCTTTTAACGAAGATCTAAAGTCTGAGATAAAACATAATCTTACTCTTTACTTAGACAAAATGGAAAAGAATTTACTCGTATCTTAACGCTTCTACTGGCTGCAACCTTGACGCACGGTAAGCAGGGTACAATCCTGATATCATTCCCACTACAAACGCAAACACTAAACCTAACAGAGCAACGTTCCACATAATTTCAACTTTTAACAGTCCAAAACCTAACAGTTCTGCTATCCCTTGCACAGAGTACGCAAACCCATTACCTAGTAAAACTCCAATCAACCCTCCAGCTGATCCGATCAACCCTGCTTCAAGCATAAAGATTGTCATAATATTAAGTCTGCTAGCTCCCACAGCCTTCATCACTCCGATCTGTTTAGTCCTTTCAAGAACTGATGTATACATAGAGTTCATAATACCTATCCCTCCAACAAATAGAGAAATCGCTGCAATCCCTGCTAGTATAAATCTTACAACATCTAATATACTCCCCAACTGCGTCAAGATATCATCTGGCGTAAACACAACAAAATTATCATCATCTCTATCTCTTTCAAGGTTCTCATCCATACTTTCCGCCACTTCACTCATATCTATCCCTTCTTCCACAGCTGCGAATATTGCGTTGACTTCATCATCCACATCAAACAAATCTTCTGCATCATCCATTGACATGTAGACAATTTGATCAACACCTTGTTCTCCAATAGCTTCCATAATTCCTACAACTTTATACTTCTCTCCTTCAATTATAATACTATTCTTCACATAAATTTCTTTATCAAAAACGTTGTTAGCTAAAGAATTACCAATGACTGCAGCTTTGCTTTCGCCTTCAGAGAACCAGTCTCCACTTTCTAAGTTAACATTAACGTCTAGCTTATCATCTTGCGCAAGCTCAGCATCAATTCCTTTTACAAACACTGTCGTTTCTTCATTATTGTACTCTATTAACCCAAAATTCATTATTATGCCTCCAGCAAAATCCACTCCTATCGTATCTCTCACAGTTTCAACATCATCATTCGTTAAACCACTAACTCCTGCTGGCGGCCCAGTCAACCCTTCCGGCACAACCCTAATTCTATCCGCGCCAAGAACTGAAAACTGTTCAATAATTGCATTTTCCAACCCTTGTCCTATAGTAATCAGGGAAACTATTGCCGCAATCCCAATAATAACTCCAATTATTGTAAGCCAACTTCTTAACTGCCTATGCTTCATATTCTTCCAACCATAGAATAAGGCGTTGCCAATCATTCTCTCAACGCCTCCACTGGTAATAGTTTAGATGCTTCTCTTGCAGGTAGATAACCTGAAAACATCCCTACTAGGAAAGCAAACAATACGCCAAATATTATTATAGGATACTCAATTTGTATATCTAATAAAATAAACCCTGCTGCCAACGCTGCTTCACCTACTGCTAGAGAAATAAACACACCTACCAACGCACCTAATATTCCTCCAACTAGTCCAATCAGTCCTGCCTCCACCAAGAAAATGTTTCTAATATCTTTTGGGCTAGCTCCAATTGACTTCATAATCCCTATCTCTTTCTTCCTCTCAAGAACATTAGTAAACATAGAATTCATAATACCAATTCCTCCAACAAAAAGAGATATTCCGGCTATCCCTGCCAACACAACCTGTAACACGTCAAGTATGTTTCCCATCTGTTCAAGGATCTGTTCGGGCACAAAGATTTCAAAATCATCTTCATCCCTAGCCCTTTCCAATGTACGTTGCACTTTCTCTGCCACTTCTAACAGGTCTAGATCTTCTTGCGCAACAAATGCAAGGAACGTTAAGCCTGTATCTTCATCATGTGCAATTCTCGCATCTTCTATGTCTAAATAAATATTATTATCATCTTCCTCATTACCTACCGGATTAGCTACCCCAATAACTTCATACTTTTCATCTCCAACTTCAATCTTATTATTTACTACAACTTCCTTATCAAATCCATCAAGAGCAATACTACTACCTAAAACTGTCACTCCCTTTTCATTCTTACGCGGCCATCTACCAGAAGATAAAGTTAAACCTTCGCCCTCGTACACATCTGCCGGGTCCTGATCGGTCTCTAACCCTATAACTCCTGTGTAAAAATCATCTTTATTGAATACAACTTCTAGCTTTCCATAGAGATAACCATAAACATAGTCTGCTTCCGACATCCCTCTTAAAGTATCGAGATCTTCTTCAGTCAACTCTTGCGAGTCTAACGAGAAAGCCAACCCTGTCCCTTTCGGCATAATAAAAAGTTTGTTAGACCCTAGATTCTCAAACTGCTCAGTGATTGCATTCTCCAAACCTTGCGAAATAGAAACTAAAGAAACAATGGCAGCAATTCCTATTACAATAGCTAGTATTGTCATCCAGCTTCGCAACTTCCTGTGCTTAATACTTTGCAATGCGAACTGTAGATAATCTTTCATTATAAACTCTTAAAGAAAAGCTTAATCTTTTTGTAGCTCTTCCCTAAATTCCTTGGATGAAACAGGAACAGTATTCTAAACGGCAATGTTAAGACCATTTTTATTGCCCACCAGATTCCCTTATCTAACCGCTTTTCTTCTCTCCAACCTCTATAGACTAGGTAAAGGAACACTACTGCTATAAGATAGAACAAGTAGGTTAAGCTACTGCTTGTGTCCCCATCCAATCCATACATCGCCATCTCTTCGGGACTATATATCGGCAGGTCTAGACTGAATGTTTCTTCATACTCTTCATTATAAGTATCTTTATACGTAACCTTATACAACAGTTCAACTTCTTCTCCGTTTTCTACGTATATCTTAAATCTAGACGTTTCAAAATCATCACTTTCCAAGTTCCCTAAATACTCTTTATTCGCTTCAAGAACTGTATAACTTTCACTATCAAGCATTTCTAGGTTCATAAACTTTAACTCTGTTGGCCCAATATTGCTTATTGACACTACAACTTCTCCCGTAGAACCATCTTGGAAGATGTCAAACTCTTCAAGGTTATAACTCAGATCTGCTTCAGCTCCAATCAGAATACCGAACGTGTCATTGTGTACAAAAAGAGTATTGTTAATATCTTTATACGATAACTCTAACGGAATCTTATATACTCCTGCCTCTGCATCCTCTTCAGCAATTATATCGAAAGTGAACGTATGCTCTTCACCGCTATCCAAGCTTCTCAAAGTTTGCTCTTTACTAGCTTTGTACGGCACTAAAGGAATATCTACATCATTGATGTTTAACACAGTCTCAATATTTTTGAATAAAGTTTGAGCATCATTCCTTATTGTAACGTCTAAAGTTGCAGGCTTACCTGGCGATAGTTGGTCCGGCTCGGTTGTAATTTCAACTACATTCATTGTCGCATCAAGAGTGTAAACATTAATATCTAACGCTGGACTCAACACTCCTTCAGGATCATCTGTACTGTAGAAAATAAACTGTATCTCATTATCTCCCGTTACTGCATCCTCATCAGTATACAACCTATATGTAACTGTGCTCGACTCTCCCATCTTCATTACACCGAAGTCTTTCACTGCATCTTCTCCTTGCGCTAAAGAAAAAGGATCATTTTCAACAAACTCTAGTTCAACACCTTGCATATTATCTAAATTTATTATAGAAGTATCACTTTGCACTGCTTCAATTTCTAAAGCAATCCACAGGTCAAAATACTCTCCTGGTTCAACTGGCGATGGCTGGTACTTCACCACTTCAATCTGGGCCTTTACTTCACTGCTTGCATCTGTATCTACGTTCACTGAACTCGTGCTAGCTACTACCAACTGTAATAATAAGACTAACACAAATAAATATATCACCGCTTTTTTCATCATTCTACTTGACCGTCCTTTAGTTTAATAATTCTATCTGCTCTCTTAGCTACATATAAGTCATGTGTTACAATTATTAAAGTTTTGCCTTTTTCCTTGTGCAGCTTCGACAGTAATGCCAGAATCTGTTCACCTGTTTTCGTATCCAGATTCCCTGTCGGCTCATCTGCAAGTATAACTTCTGGATCATTCGCTAAAGACCTTGCTATGGCTACCCTTTGCCTTTCTCCACCGCTCAACTCTGACGGCTTATGCGTCAACCTATGGCCTAAACCAACAGACTCTAACAACCTTTTCGCTCTCCTTTCTCTTTGTTCGACTGTATAATCTTGAAAGATCATAGGCATGGTAACATTTTCTATTGTGTTTAAACTAGGAATTAAGTTAAACGTTTGAAAAATGAACCCTATCTTCTTACCTCTAATCTTTGCTAACGTCGCTTCATCCAGGTGCGCAATATTCTTTCTATCTAGGTAAATGTTACCTTTCGTAGGGATGTCTAAGCAACCTATCATGTTAAGTGTAGTAGACTTGCCACTCCCAGACTTACCAATAATTGAAACAAACTCTCCTTTTTTTATATCAACATTTATACCTCTAACTGCTGGAACTTCAACTTCTCCCAGCTTGTAAATCTTCCAAGCATCCTCGATTTTGATTATAGAATCTTTCACCTCACAATAATACAATCTTTTACTTAATATAAGCATTGTGGAAATCTATATAAATGGTAATTATTTCTTCACATGCACGCGCGGGTGCCGGAGTGGTTAAACGGGCTGGAAGGAAGTATGTAAGTACCCCTTAGCCAAACTCAAGTCCAGAAACTAAGTTTTATCTGTCAAGCACCTTGCTTGGTGAGATATCCAGTGGCTTAGTGCCTACGCAGGTTCGAATCCTGTCCCGCGCATTATTATTTTATACTAAGACTAATTCTCGGCAAATTTTCTTCTTTTCAAAATTAATAATAATCTGGTTCTGGTGGAGCAATTTGATTAAACCTTATATCATTACATTCTTCAATGAATTTACGCATAATATCGAGTTCTCTTTCAAGCTCTTTTTCTAGGGTCTTTGTGTTCTTAGGTAATTTTTTTGAGATCAAAATAGAATGTTGCCTTGTAAGTATGGCTTCTAGCTCCTTTAGATTTTTAGCCAATGCTTTAATTTGATCTTTATATTTGTAATCTTGATTTTCTATTTCTTTTTCCAAGGCTTTAGAGAGTTTTTGAAGTTTGGTCTGATCTTCCTCTTCTTTGGAGATAACTCTTTCTATGGTATCTTGATATTCTTTTAGGATTTCAAAGCCTTTAGCATCAGTAACATAGTCTTTTTTTCTAAGAACTTTTAACCACTCACAGATTCTTCTTCCAAAATCAGAATATAATTCATAAAGGTCGTCTTCAACTTCATTGAGAAGGATTGTGGTTTCTCTTGAAAGACCTCTTTTTATATCTGTATATCCTTCCGAAAACATTGATTTCGTTTGAAATAAGCCAAAAAAATTGAATAATCTTCTTATCCAAGATCTTCTAGAAATCTTTTCAACACCTTTTTCATCTCCTGCTTCCCATACATGATAACCTTCAAAGTGTTTATCCCAAACTTTTTCATCAATATGAACTAAACAACCAATTTTGGTATTATGAGGTAGGTATGGATGACTTAACCAAAAGTTAAAAAGTCTGTGCCTTCCATCAATAATTCTATATTCTCCGAATTTGTTTTTATTAACTCTAATAGGATAATGGGTATTTCTTCTTCTTATTCCTGCAAATGACGATTTTAGGCCAAATAAGATTTTAGATAAAGGAACTTCTTCAAAAGTGGTGCCTTTAAATTGGGCTAAACCTTTTTCAATCTAGTAGTCTCTTTCAGGGTTATTATCCAACTTTGTAAAAGACCCGTAAAGCTTTAGTTTCTTTTTTGGCATTATAATGTTTTTACCTTAATAATT
>CAYTFL010000022.1:0-7851 GCA_964437105.1 Candidatus Woesearchaeota archaeon
ATTAAAAGCCTTGAAACGCATCGACTACGAAGTCTACGGTCGAGTGATTGGCGAAACTTTCATGAAAGTAATTTTAGTAATCTTTTTCATATACCTCGGTTTAGACATAATCGGTGCAGCCCTAGCATACACTTTAAGCATCATCTTAAGCTTCATCCTAACCTTCTACTTACTAAGGAAAAAAACTTTCAACTTCCTTAACAGAAAACTAAAAGCTCTATACTCAAACAAAAGCATAATCACTTACTCCCTACCATTAGTCTTCAACTCTTTAACAATCATGCTGATAGCTTGGGCAGATTCAATTATGCTCGGCTACTTCATGGACACTTCAACTGTAGGCATTTACAACGTCGCAGACCCAATATCAAAACTCATCCTAATGTTTCCAACTGCCTTCGCCGCCTTATACTTACCTTTAATCGCACAAGTGCATAAAGATAAAACAGAATTTAAGAAAATTTATTACACAACCACCAAATGGGTAGTCATAATTAACAGCATGGCCCTTTTATGGATAATCTTATTCAGAGAAGAGATAATCACCTTATTCTTCACAGAAACCTACATCGCCACATCAACTCCATTAATCATCCTAATCATCGGCTACTTCATCAACGGCTGCATTTACACCTCCAGGGACATTCTCTTATTACAAGACAAAACTAAGCTAATCTTAAAAGCTACAATCATAGCAGGAATAAGCAACGTGATCTTAAACATAATTCTAATTCCATTCTACGGCATGATCGGCGCAGCCTTAGCAACCGCCACTTCTTTAACAATACTAAGCCTATTCCTATTCTACCACAGTGTAAAAGGCACAAGGATCAACCCTTTTAGGAAAAAAACAATAATCATCCTAATCCTAACCATCATTGCAGGTATACTAACTAAATACCTAATCACTTCCCTTAACTTGAACACAATTCTTACGATTATTACTAGCTTAATTTTATTAACTCTAATTAGTCTAGCTTTCATCACATCCACTAGAATGCTAGAAAAAGAAGATAGAGATATGATAAGAACCATAATTCGAAAGATTAAACAAACTTTAACATGGAAGGAATAAAAGATATCTGGCATAGAGTAAGAAAAAACCCTGAAACGATTCACATAAAGGGTAAGCGTTTCCTAAAGAAGAAGGTTTACCACAGCATACAAGGTAGGGTAAGAGAACAGATTCCAAAAACTTTAACTTACAAACAACTTAAGAAAGAGTTAGGCACTAAAGAATTAAAGATTAACAAAACTTACTTTCCTCTTAACCAGATTAAAACAAACCTCAAAGAAGCAGATAATATTTGTAATAAAAAGTATACAATCTTCGGCGAAACTTACGAACTTAAAGACTTAGACTGGCACACCGACTTCAAATCTGGTAGAACTTGGGAAAAGAAACACTTCTCTCGCCTAAAATACGACTTTATTAACGACAACTCTGATAAAAAGATTCCTTGGGAGTTAAGCAAGTTTCACCACATAACCACTCTGGGCCTAGCTTTCAAACAAACTAAAGAAAAAAAATACTTAACCGAATTCAAAACACAAGTTGAAAACTGGATAAAAGAAAACCCTTATGAGATCGGCATAAACTGGGTAACCCCTATGGAAGTCGCAATCAGGGCAATCAACTTAATCCAAGGCTACTTCTTCTTTAGAGACTCAATAGACGATATCTCGTTCTGGAAAAAGTACATCGCCACTCTCTACTTACACGGCAAGTTCATCAAAGAGAACCTAGAATGGTCACCTGCCAAAGAAAACCACTACCTATCAGACTTATTAGGCATATTTTTCCTAGGAACTTTCTTCAAACACACTACTAAAGGTAAAGAATGGATCCGTTTCTCAAAAAAAGAGTTAGAGAAAGAGATAATACAACAAGTTTCTGAGGACGGCGTTGACTACGAAGCTTCAATTAACTATCACAGATTAGTTACTGAACTCTTCCTTTTAGCTATTATCTTAGGCAAAGAAAACAACATAACCTTCTCAGAAAGGTTTAACAAACGCGTTGAAAACATGTGCAACTTCATCATGCACTACACCAAACCTTCAGGTTTAGCACCTTCTATCGGCGATACTGATAATGGAAGGATACTAGACCTTTGGAACCATAACGTTAATGACCATAGAGACATCTTAGCCTTAGCTTCAATCATTTTCAACAGACCAGACTTCAAACATCACAGCAAATGGCACAATAAACTTTCCTTACTGATAAACAAAGAAGAATATGATAAAGTGAAAACAGAAAAAACAACACTCGAATCAAAATCTTTCACTGACTACTACATTATTAGAGATAAAGACTTATACATGCTCATCCACTGCGGCGACATTGGCAGGAAAGGCTTTGGCGGCCACGGCCACAATGACCAACTTAGCTTCATACTCTCATACAAAGGTAAGGACTACATAATCGATCCAGGAACATACGCTTACACTAGCGATATAAGAAGGAGACACATCTTCCGTTCCACAGCCTACCACAACACTCCAGTTATCAATGAAATGGAGCAAAACGATATTAACTCCCAACGTCCCTTTGACATGACTCACAAAACTATGGCCAAATGCATATTATGGCAATCTACCAAAGAAAAAACAATCTTCATCGGCCAACATCAAGGTTTTTCACCAATAACAATAATTAGAGAGATTATTTATGAAAAAGATAAAATCATCATCACTGACAACATTACATCAAATGCAAACATCGAACTCAGCCTCCATCTCCACCCTAAAGTTAATATTAAACATATTAAGAACACAGCCCACTTAGACAATAAAATAACTATCAAATCAAAGAACCTTGAACTCATTCCCTCTCGATATTCACCTTCTTACGGCACAAAAGAGAGAAACAAGAAGTTAAGAATCAAAACCTCAAGCAACACCCTAAAAACAACTATTTCTTTACAAAATTCTTAAACCAAACATTTTTAAACAGATCTAGAAAAAGATAAATAAAATGGCAGACGAAAGTTTTTGGGACTTGATGGTTGAAGAACATATAGAAGAAGATCCTCATCATTATAGCTTACTTGATGACTATGATGACCAACAAACTGATGAAAGAGATCCAACTATCTTCATCTACCGCTGCGATGAGCAATTTGAATACAGAGTAGAAACTATTACTCGTGGCGAACTTTTAGAGCCTGGAGAAAGATCTTTTGTAGAGTTAAGCCATTTACTTGATAGTCTTGAAAACGTTATAGATTCTGGCAGAATCGAAGCTGGAGGTCATGAAATAAGATTAGGTGGAGATTATGACATCTGCTTCGACAGCACAGATTACCAACCTACAGACGATCTTGATACATCAAACGTTAGGGACTTAACCGATGAACAAAAAATGGAAGTCTGTAGACTTCTTACAGACAAAGTAGACGCCTTCTACAACAAGAATATTTACAGAGCACATGAAGCTTCAAATCAACTATTAGATAATTAAAGCCAAACTATTTCTTTACATCCAAAGCCTCAGTAAGGTGCATTCCAAATAAACTCACCAACCAACCATGTCTCTTAAGAATTTGCGTTGTATAGGATACGAAACCCTCATTTTATGAACCCATTCATCAAACTTTTTTCGATTATTATTTATTGAGACTTCCCCCTTGTTAATTCCTAATGCAGGCTTTAGCTCACTTAATAGACTAATAATAAAATTAAACACTTTCTCCTCTTCATCTTCTGGAATATTTCTATCTATTGAGAAATCAAGTAAAGGAAGGACAAATTCATCATCCTTAAAATCAAAAGAATAACTAACATTTACATACAATTTACTGCTAAGACTAAACCACAAAAAACTCTTCTCTACTACACTATAATACCCTCTAAAACAAGTAAAATAAGTATTTGGACCTACTGAATCCCTAAGAACCAGTTCAAATTTTTTATTAAGTCTTGATTCAATCCACCTTTTTTTCCCTTTACAAATTCTATTGAAAATTCCCTTAAGTCTTGCTATCTCCTTTTTCTTTTCTCTTTCTGATTTGAAAGTCATACTTAGTTAAATCTCCTTCCAAATTTAAAAAGATTTCCATTACTAAGCTAGTTTTAAACCATTAGAAACATCTTTATCAGGAACATAACTAAAACCTTGGGCAACACTCTAAAAACAACTATTTCTTTACATCCAAAGCTTCAGTAAGATGCTTATTATGTGACTTATTATACTCTTTCCACAACTCTTTAAAAAGTTTAGACTTCTTCAACAACTCTTCAAAGTTACCTTGATCAACCAACTTCCCTCCTTTAAAGAAAAGAATCTTGTCAAACAACAGTAACAAATGCAACCGATGTATTGAAGACAGTATAGTCTTACCTTTATACTTCTCAAAGATGTTAGTATAGATTAACAACTCATTATACACATCCACACTACTCGTCGGCTCATCCAACAACCATATCTCTTTCTTCTCAGATGCCATCAACCCTCTAGCAAGCGCTAACCTTTGCTTCTGCCCACCACTCAAGTTAACTCCTTTCTCAACAATAGACGAATTAAACTTCTTAGGCAATTTCATCGCTACATTGGTAAACCTAGCTAGATCAGTAAACCGTGTAATGTACTTCATATTATGTTTAACTCCCATCGTAATATTCTCTTTGATAGTAGAATTAAAAATCTCAGGATCCTGCGGTATCAACGATATTGACGAACTAATATTCTTAAACCCTTTCTTCATCTTCACTCCATCAATAGTCAAATCTAAAGACTTAGGGTGGTAAAGGTCTCTAAACACCTTAAGGAAAGTAGTTTTACCACCTCCACTCTCACCTATCAACGCAACCTTTTCACTCCTATTGATACTTACTGAAACATTATCCAAATGCAACCCTTCCTTATCATCAGCATGGTAAGAAAAAGAGAGATTATCAATATTCAAACTCTTCCACTTATCTAACGGATAAGACTTAACTTTTTTCTTCTTCTTAAACTCCCTAGCCACCTCTTCTACATTCTCTATTGCAACCTTTTCTTCAACCATCGTTCCATACATGTAAGCGAACCGATAAAACTGGCTAGATATCTTATCAACATAACCATACAACAGATACACAGTACCTACTAAGATCACAGCTCCTGCTTTAAAACTAAAGTACAAGTATGAGCTTAACACTAAAAACACCATCACCTGTACACAGATTGTCACTACGAACCACTTTGCCTCATTAACCTTATGTGTCCTCACATGCAACTTAAATGGCTCCATAATCTGTTTAAACATTGAGTTCGACACCAAATTCTCAATCCTTAATATCGCAACCGTTGTAATATTACTAATAATATCAAACACTTTAGCAGAGATCTTATTCTCTGCTTTATGCAACCGATCCCACTTCTTCACCAACACTTTATCAAACTTCATTATGATAATAAACGTCACAAGAGTCATACCCAAAACAATGTACAGAGAATGTAAGTGAAACATCGTCAATATTATTAACGCTCCAAAAAACAGAATCAAACCTTCCATCAGTTCAAACATATTGGATGAAAACACATACAACGACTGCGTCCCTTTATTCACTTTATCGATAGTATCACCTGAATGATGATCAGCATGCCAATCCAACGGCAACCCCATAACGCCATTCAACAAGTATCTCTTATAGTTAGCTCTAATCAAAAACCCATTCTTAGTCTCCATAAACCTAGCAGGCCAATGAAAAATCCAGAATAGGACCCATATCCCAATAAACAAAGAGAAATAAAATATCAAAGTATACAAATTATCACTAGTCACACCTTGCTCTTGTATTGTATTCAGGATTAACGCAACTAGCAACGGGTTCAGTAAGTTTGCTGCATTCGCAAAAATAAAGAAAAGAATCGACAAGATTACTAAATGCCTACTCCCCTCTGAAAACTCCCACCGTTTTCTAATCAAATAAACAACGGGATTATCTTTCCATCCCATAACTTTTTACTGTGATCACAACTATAAAAAAGTATAGGTTAAAACAATTACAATCAAAACTCTTATATACTAACTCCACCTTTAAAAATACATGGCTAAGAAAAAAGCAAAAAAGAGAGTGAAAAAGAAAACAACCAAAAAAAGGGTAGCTAAAAAGAAACCAGTTGCAAAACCGGCTTGCGGTTGTAAACCAAGCAAAACTCAATGGATTACTATTGGCGCAATAACAGTTCTAGGCGTAATCTTCCTAGGTTTAATCTGGGGAATTGTAGTTGGTGCAGCTAGTGGCGGCATTGTTTGGTGGATGAACAACAAGAAGTAACAACTTCTTTCTCTCTATAATCAACTCTTGCATAATCTTGAGACTCTGTATTAGTAGGGCAATTCTTACACATTTCTATACTCTCCTTATTCTTTAACACAGCTTCCCTAAACTTCATAAACTTTTTACTGTTCCATATTTCTTCATCAAAGTCAGACACTTCTCCAACTTTACCAAGTTTAAACTTTTCAAACGGGTCAAAACAACACGGTATAACTTGCCCATCATAGTTAATGTTAATACCTACCCAAAGCCCATCGCATCCCGGCAACACTGAAGACTTACACTGCACACCTTCATCAGACACATACCTCAAAAACTTTTTATCTGTTGGCAAATACTTATCAGCCATCTCCGGATCATTCCATAAGTAAGCTGTCTTCAAGATTAACTCATCCACCCCACACTCTTCCGCCAACTTCTTAATCTCTTCCACCTGATGCTCATTACTTTTCAGGATGATAAACTGCATACTCATGTACGGAAAATACTTTCCTCTTTTCTTCCTTTCATCAGCTAAAGCTTTAATTCCTTCAATTAACTCATCAAAGTTACCATTAATCCTATACTTCTTATAAGTCTCATCATCAATCCCATCGACTGCAAAGATAATTTCATCCAACCCAGAATCCAAGATTTTATCAACATTCTCTTTCGTTTTAAACACAAAACCATTCGTACTAGTTATAACCTTCAACCCTGCTTTTTTCGCATACCTAATCATGTCAAACGTTTCTTTGTTAATGAACGGCTCACCATAATTCCACAAAGTTACAGAGAACGCCGTCGGCCCAAGCTCATCGATAACTCTCTTATACTCTTTGAACGGCATATACCCTTTCCTCTTTGTTAAAGACCCATTCCCTGTAGGACATAAAGGACACTTAAGGTTACAGATGTTAGTTGGCTCCATAAATAGAGAAAGAGGCCTTCCCCATACTCTAGGACTTTTAGCCTTCAGAGAAGCATGCACCATCGCATAGTTGAACAACCGTTTTGGCGTAATATTCTTCTTATATATTTTATACTTCTTATTAATATCATTAGTAAACAAACCCATAACCCTTCAATCTTGCTCTACTTTAAAAGTTTTTCCAAGCAACAGTCCATAAAAAAAGAAGCATAAGCACAAGATTTATATTCTAAAGAAGCAGTATCAAAAACATGGCCAAAAAAGAGACTGAAACAATAATCATTGGGGGAGGCATATCTGGCCTTTCTTGCGCTAGAAAGCTTCACAAAAATAAGAGAAGATTTATACTAATCACTGAAGATATTGGAGGAAGAATTCTAATGTCTAATGAAGGCAACGTACCTTACGAAGTCTATTTTATAGGTGGAGATTACAATCACACAAGTAAATTTTTTAAAAAAACAAGAAGACTTTCCATCTTTAACATCAAATTTCATAGTAAGAGTAAAATAGATTTTACCACAAGTTCTATTAAATACCCTCAACAACTCTTAAAAACAATTTACATCTTAACAAAATTTAGAAGACACTATAAAAAATTGAAAAAACAATGCGAAACCATTTCTCAAAAGAGAGCAATAAAAAGCAACAAATACTTATACAAGCTCTAC
>CAYTFL010000022.1:7861-8099 GCA_964437105.1 Candidatus Woesearchaeota archaeon
GAACAAGGCATCTCTAATCTTGTCAACAATTACCTTGGTAAAACATCTTATGGTTTACTTTTCTGCAAACTTAACGAAATCTATGCCTTCGAATTCCTTCGTTGGATGCAATATTTGATTGTTCCAGCGTATGAATTCAAATTCTTAAAAAACAAAATCACCAAAGGTTTCGAGAAAGACATAATTTTAGATTCTGCTCTTTCCTTAAGAAAAACAAAGAGTGGTTACAACGTAAAAA
>CAYTFL010000023.1:0-8034 GCA_964437105.1 Candidatus Woesearchaeota archaeon
GAGGTGAGAGAAGTTGCCTAAACATAACAAGGTTGAAGCAATCAAACTTGCACTGAAACAGGAAATGAAAAAGGATCCTAAAGTTATTCTCTTAGGTGAAGACGTTGGTGTTGACGGCGGCGTTTTCCGTGTGACTGAAGGTTTACACAAGTTATACAAAGGTCGAGTCTTTGACACGCCATTAGCAGAATCTGGTATTGTAGGAACATCTTTTGGCATGGCCTGTTCAGGTTTACGCCCAGTATGCGAAATCCAGTTTGAAGGTTTCCTTTTCCCAGCATTTGATCAGATAGTTAGTCACGTTTCTAGAATAAGGAATAGGAGCAGAGGGACTTACACTTGTCCCATGGTAATCCGTTGCCCAATTAGCGGCGGCATAAAAGCTTTAGAACATCATGGCGAATCACCTGAGGCTTACTTTCTACATACTCCAGGAATAAAAGTTGTAATGCCGTCCACACCTTACGATGCTAAAGGTTTACTCATTTCTGCTATTCGCGATCCCGATCCAGTATTATTTTTTGAACCGAAACGTATTTACCGTGCAATAAAGCAAGAAGTTCCAGTTAAACAGTACACTGTACCTATTGGCAAAGCAAGGAAAGTAACTGAAGGTACTGACGTAACAATTATATCTTACGGCGCTATGGTCAGAGAGTGTGAGCAAGCTATAGAAAATTTAAAAGATCACGTTTCAATTGAACTAATCGATCTTAGAACAATTGTACCAATGGATAAAGAAGCTATCATAGAAAGTGTAAAGAAAACTGGCAGAGTTATTGTCGTTCACGAAGCACAGAAAACTGGTGGCGTTGCTGCAGAAATAATTGCAATAATAAACGAACAAGCAATCTTTAGTTTGAAAGCGCCAGTGATAAGGGTAACTGCACCTCACGTAATCGTACCTTTACCCAAACTAGAGGACCATTATATTGTTAACGAAAAAGATATAGCCTTAGCGATTGAGGAGGTAATGCAGTACTGATGAAATTCAAATTCCCTGACGTTGGAGAAGGTATTCATGAAGGAGAAATAATAGAGTGGTTAGTCAAGGAAGGAGATTCTGTTGAAGAAGATCAAAACATAGTTAAAGTTGAAACTGACAAAGCGGTAGTAGAATTACCTTCACCTGCCACTGGCACTATAGTTAAGATCCATTTCAAGGTCGGCTCAACTGTTAAGGTTGGCGAAGTTCTTGTAGAGATTGGCGCACCTGGCGCAAAAGTTAAAAAAACTCCTAAGAAAGGCCAATCTGTCGTCGGCGAACTTGAAGAAGCCCCTGAAGAAAAGAAAGATGTTAGCAACAAAATGGTAGTCACATTTAAAGATGGTAAAGTTGTCCCTAAAACTATTCACAAAGGTAAATCTCTCTCTGGAAAAACTTCAAAGGTTAAAGCCATGCCTTCAGTTCGAAAGTATGCTAAAGAAAAAGATATAGATTTATCCAAAGTACAAGGCTCAGGAAAAGATGGTGCAATCCTTATGAGAGATCTATCAGGAACTTCAGAAAAAGCTCCTGTCAAAGTTTCAGAAAAATATGATATGTACGGTTACGTTGACCGCGTACAATTGAAAGGTTTGAGAAAGAAAATCTCTGAGAACATGGCAGAGCAAGCAAAGATTCCCATGGTCGCCCACATGGATGAAGCTGACATAACTAGCTTATGGAATATTAGGCAGAAAGAGAAGAAAAAGTTAAAGGACGTCAAACTAACTTTACTTCCATTCATAACCAAAGCTGTTGTAGAAGCTTTGAAAGAAAACCCTTTACTAAACTCAACTCTTGCAGATACAGAGATCATTCAAAAGAAATATTATAACATAGGTATAGCCGTCGCAACTGAAGACGGTTTAATGGTTCCAGTAGTAAAAGCTGCTGACAAAAAAAGTATTGTACAGATTGCTAGAGAAATGGTCGGTCTTGCTGAACGTGCAAGGAAGCGTACGATAGACATTCAAGACCTTAAAGGTGGCTCATTCACCATAACAAACGTTGGATCAATCGGAGGCTTGTTTGCCAACCCTATACTTAACCTGGGCGAAGCAGCCATCCTTGCACTAGGAAGAGCTTACGATAAACCTAAGGTAATAAGAGGTCGGTTAAAGGTAAGGAAAGTTTTACCATTAAGTTTAACCTTCGACCACAGAATTTTAGACGGCGCCCACGCAGCCATTTTCGTAAACAAAGTAAAAGAATATTTAGAAGACCCTGACAGACTACTTCTGGACCTCCATTAAAATTCTTTCATACATTTCAACTGCCTGTTCTCTACTATGTTCAATAGAAACTCCTGCATCCAAGTACATTACTTCTGTCCCTCTTTCTTCAAAGATTTGTCGCAACCTTTCACCTTCATACAACGGCTTAATCTCTCCTTGAAATCTTGGATTTTCAAATTCACAATTATCTTCTTTCTCTCTACCTTCTAATCTTCTAATAACTTCATCAACATCTTTCACTGTTGGAATTATTAACGCATCCGGGGCGTGGTCTAAAGCGAAAGAGTTACCTTCTATCGCCATAATCTCTTCCATTGTCAAAGGTTCTTCTCCTTCTGCCAACTTTTGCATTGACTGATAAACAAGAGAAGTTGAAACACTCCTAGATTGGACAATATCTATTCCACTTCCTAATGCGGGCAACACAACTCTCTTATACAAAATTAAACGATCTAACGCATACATGTCTGCTGTAGCACGCGCAGAATAATCTCTTCCATTTTTCGCAGTAACTTCACCACGTATGTATTTTCCAACACCTACAAATGTCGGCTCTGCAGATATCATAACATCAAAATCATCTAATCGCAAATAAGATGGATCTGCAGGATCGCAACAATCAAAATCTGGGTGCACTCCTCTATTCTTCCAAAACTCATGCAAATCTAATACTCTAGATCCTTTACCTTCCCTATACCCTTTCATAGCTTCAAGTGCAACTCCTTTCCCAATACCATCTAACCCATCAACTACAACAAACCTTCCCTGTCCTGGATATGCTTTCCTCATTCTTCCCTCCTTGCTATATCTTTTAACCTATCCAACTTAGCTTTCAACCCTAAAGCTTCCCTACCTAACTTTCCACCTACTAAGAGTCTAGATCCTAAATAATTTGTAACCTCTTCTGTATCTAACTCATCCAACTCTCTTTTAAACAACCTAGCCAAATGTTCAACTTCCATACAACTTAAACTCATTCCTTGGATAACATAATCCTGTAACGCTCTATGCGTTGTTGGAGAAAATAATTGTAAAGCTTCCTCTAAAACTTCAGCATACTCTCTAATCTCATACTGCGCATGGTGGTCTAACCTTAAACGTAAAAAATGTCCAATGTTATGCAAGTCTCCAGTCCTCGACCTTATAGTATGTGTCCACACACCTTTTGTAGTACGCACTAAATGTTCAGGCACTCCATTATTTCTCAACTTTTTAACATCTCTCGCCTGTCCTACTCTTAACAATTCAAAGAAACCTGCAGCTCTCTCTCTTGCTTGTTCCTCAATTAAATCTCCTCTTCCCTGCTTTTCTAGAATATGTTGCAACCTTAACTGCTCACCTTCAGGAACATGAACAAGACTACCCAACGCACTATACCCCATAAAACCTTCACCATCAATAGTTCTGTGCCTAGCTGCCTGCCTTGGCTCAACAAACATTGGTGCTCTCCATCTCCAGGCCAACTCATTCATTTCAATTGGAGATGTATGCCTATCTCTAATTAACGTCCTCATCAACCTTTTATCAGAACTAACTTTTGTAGTACCTTCACCATAACTCACTCTCGCTGCATGCGCTGGCGCAGTGTTATGCCCTATATAATCTGTCACTTGGAAAGCTCCATGCTCGTCCAACACTGGCGTAGCTTCAAACAACACTTCTTCTAACTCTTTAACAGTCGGCCTTCTTGTTACCTGCGGCTCCCACGGCGCACCTGACAACGGCGGATCAATAACTTTTTCATCTCTTGGTAACCTTAGCCCTTTCTTTGTTGGCTCAGTTGGCCTCATCAAAGCATACCAAGCATCGGGAGCCACTCTCTCTGCTATCCTATCTATTTCATTAACATAATTCATACTAATTCCTTTAGGTGTTAACAACTTCTTTTGCCTCTTCACCCAGTTTGATAAAGATAAAAGGTCCATCTTCCACCAAAAAATTGTATCTTGGTCCGTACCTAAAGGTATCCGTGCCAACTCTCTCGCAAGGCCAGTTCCAACCAATTTCTCATACACATCATGAACTTTCGCTCTCCTTCCTGCTAACAACCTTTGGATTTCTCTTCTTAACTCTTCACTAGCACCTTGGTAACCTAACTCAAAACTCATTCTTTGGACATCGGGCAAATAACTCGTCTCTGGCATAAGTGAGTATCGTCCAGAATATTCATTAACACTGCATCTTGGTTCATAATGTATAAACGATAATGCAGTATCAATCGGCGCCTGTATGCTAAACTTTAACTGCACAAACTCAAAAGGCCTTTCAATACCTGATGCAACTAAATGTTCAATTAAATGATGCTGCTCAGGATAACTCTCAAAAATTTCAAGACCTCTTCCAGTCGTTGCAACATCTATTACTGTACCATCTCCTCCCATATAATCTACAAGCTCAATACTTCCACTCTCATACAATTCAACTGGTTCAAATAACAACTCTTCTGCACCTTTAGAAACAAAACGCTTAGTTAGATTTTCTCCATACGGATTCACCACTTTTTACCACCTCTTACAAATGAGATGTAATAACTTTTTAAGTATTCATATTAGTAAAAATATAGGTTAAAGAAAAAATAATTATTTCTTAAGAATTTCTGCTTCAGCACCATCAATTTGCGCTTCAACTTTATCTTCTAGGTAGATATCACTTTGTACACAATCAGTATTATCTTCCTTACACCACAGCACAGACCTTCGTTTCAATATACCTGATTCTTGTACTACATACCTAACATCTTCGCTCATTATTCTAGCTTTTCCAGTCTCAACAACTCTATTACCGTGATATTCTCCGTTTATTGCGTAGCTTAAAGTACCAATTGCTGCAAATGTAAGTCCCAATCCAGCCCCTGCCAAATATTGTTTCCATGTATATGCCATTTTTTCTCCTCCACCTCTATATTTTTTTCCAACCACCTTCTATTTAAGCCTTTCTAATCCATTGGCCTGGAAGATACCAATTTCCACCCTTTCTCTGTCCAATCATAAACGTTAAGCGTTCCAGGATCATCCAACTCACCATCCTGATCATTATCATATCCAATTTGTACGTACTTCCTTGGCGGAAACCCTTTTTCAGGATCTTCTCTCTGAAACATTGTAATTTCTCTTCTCTCATAAAACCCATCACCATCAACGTCACTTATTACTGCAACCGGCACATCGTACGGCACAGTCACGTGCAACTCCACTGGCCTATGCGCACAGCTAGCAAAAAACCCTAACCCAAGAAGTTTTTCTAATCTCATAATAAAAAAATAAAAAGTTATTTTTTAGTGAACAACATTCGTAGGAAGACAAGTGCCAAGATCACTAAGATTATATCTGCAATGATCCAGAAACTACCTACGCTTGAAGCTTTTGAAGTGACCCATCCAGTAATCCCGTCAAAGAACGCATCTTCTTCATCTTCAACAACTTCTGCCTCACCAAAGTCAACAGTTATGATCTCGCTAAACTCGTTACCGTTTTCATCAGTAACAATCACTAGCATATCATGTTCACTTTCAGTAGTCATATCCAGTGTTAAGTAAAGGTACGCATGGATAGCGTCTCCCGGATTCAAAGTATCAAGGTATTCAGTACCGTCCAACGTTGCCCAGGTAACTTCTTCAATACCTACACTGATTGTAGTACTTGTGTCTCCACTGTTCTCAATGATCAAAGCAATAGTCAACTCTTCACCATCAACATCATACTCTTCATCAATTGTCACAGTTAGGTCTGCACTAGTAGTATCATCAGCTTCAGCTTCACAGGCACCTGTTTCTACTAAGATAAGTTCACTATCCAAGTTATTACCATGCTCATCATAGACTATTGCTTCCAAGTAATAAGACCCTTCTTCAATGTCTGATGGTAATGTTAGATCAAAGCTAACTTTGTTATCGTTATCATCATCGTTGTAATCGCCTAGATCGAAGCTAGCTGAACTTTCGCTCACGTCAAGATCGCCATCAAAGATTTCCACGTAAAGTTCTTCCATCTCGTCAGTACCTAAACTTTCTACAAACACAGAAACTCTGTACTCATCACTACAAACTAGGTCATAGTCTGGACTGATAGTCACTTCAGTGATTTGCACATCTTCATCTTCACGCTCGATGTCTATCCTAACCTTTTCATAATCACAACTATCATCTTCATTCCCATCTTCATGCACTTGCACATAGATATAGAACGTATCATCATCGTCTAGATCGGTCGGTAACTCTAGTTCAATTCTAAAGCTTTCACTTTCGTCTTCTTCAATCTCAACGTTTTCCTTCACAACTTTCTCTTTCTTACCTTCATCTTCATTGTAAAGGATCACTTCTATCACTGTGTCAAGATCTTCGCTACCTTTGTTTTCAACATCAACTTCAACGGTAACTGTCTCTCCAGGGTTAAAATCATCGTTAGATTCTGGCTCTTCAATAGTAACATCAAAGTCAGTACCTTGCTTACCTGCTTCACAGATATCTGGAGTAACATCTACATCTAATGACGCAGTCACTGAAACGCTTGCTGAACCTGTCGCGCTAACCGTGATCGTACCTTCGTAGTCACCACCAGCGTCAACATCATCATCAACTTCAACGTCAACTGTCACAGTCATCGAACTTCCTGGTGATAGAGACGTTTCCGGATCAGAAAATGTGATAGTGATCTCATCATTATCTTCATCTTCGATTTTACCTTCATCATCATCTTCACTTTTGAAGCTAACTGTCCAAGAAGTTAATGTGGTAGAACCATCATTGGTAATTGTTAAAGTTTCTTCTTCTTCCTCACCGCCAAACGTTTCAATAGAGAAACTTGTCGGGTCTAGAGTGAAAGAATCTTCAGTGGAAACATCAACTGTGTACGTAATATCTTCAGTATTAGCTGAATCCGCATCATCAGTTGCCGTTATCGTACCAGTATACTGTCCAGCAGCAGTGCTAGGTATTGTTACAGTAAACGAAATTGTTTGATCAGTCCCATTTTCTAGCGTAGTAACATCAGTAATTGTTGGCGCATCTATTGTTTCCGTACTGTCTGTTAAAGTTAAAGCTGTACTACTGATGGTTATGGAATCAATAGCAGCTGTTCCACTGTTGCTCAACGTTAGAGTATATGTAAGAGTATCTCCTACATTCCCACTTTGACTACTACTATCTATAGTCGCAGTAAGATCTCCGGCTGCACTAACCAAAGTAAATGCAAAAATGGTAAGCAACAGGCTTGCAATTATTAATCGTTTCATGGTTGTTTTTTACTCCCTTATTTAGTGTGAAAGCAGTAAACTGACCTTATTTAAACATTATGGTGTACACAATATTCTTTCGTCCTAGACTTGGGACAACGTTATTCCACATAACTTTTCTACTTACACAATCTTTTTCAATTCTTAACTGAAAGTTCAGACTAACAGTAAGGGGTGAGGGAGCAAAAAAATGGAACCTGATGATGTAATTGGAGGTCGTTATGATGGTTATAGTCCATTGATAGAAGAAGAGCGTAGAGAATATGAGGTCCCTGCAACAAAACTTTATTCACACGGCATACCTTCTGCAGGTATTTGGCCAAAAGACCAAAATGTTGACAAGATAGCTTTAACTTTATTTAGGGAAAAAGGAGAGTGGACTCACTATTGTATCCATTTAGATGCTGTTCCAATAAGAATGCGTCCACCGTCAGCTCTTACTCCTCAGACTGAAATCGGTTGTTGGAACATCTTATACAGATCTACTGATGAGCTTGGAAGTGATAGGGAGACTCTTGACCAACATGAACCTCGTACGAGAGAGGTCTATGAACAAATTAGTAGTGTTCTTGAATCTGGAAATTT
>CAYTFL010000024.1:0-8012 GCA_964437105.1 Candidatus Woesearchaeota archaeon
AACCCTATTAGATATTTTCTTATTAACACTATCAAAAACTACAATAATATCAATATCACCTTTCACATATTTATTTTCAAAATCAAGTATTAATTCATTCGCCCCACTAACATACGACAACCTTACAACTTTCTTTATAGTCTTCGCATCCAACTCACTAACATCTTCACGCACTACCAATTCTTTAGTTTTAACTTCCGTATCAAGAACTAACTTATTATTAATTTCTTCAATATTAATTTCCTGCCCATACTGAACCTCATTCTCTCTAATCCACTTTATGGGTAAGGACAAAGTGTATCCTCCAATTCCTTGCTTAATGACCTTTCTTTTGATACATTTTGAGATTAACTCTTAATATATAAATCTTTCCCTTTAATAGTTTTTAATATTAATAATATGAAGAAGATATATAGAGTAGTTCTTATCTGCAAATAATAAATATTTAGGAGAAAAATAAAAATGTATGGCCTACCCCAATATGTAAAAAAGAGATTAGATGGAGACACTTCAGAAGAAACAATCTCTGAATACGGATACGTAAGGATTGGAGACTATTTTTTCCATGAAAGATTAAACGAATGTGTTGTAACACCAGTAAGAGATTTTCTTGATGACCTTGTACCCACGTTCGAACTAACACCTGATGAAATAGAAAGCGTTAAACATGAAGTACTTCATTACGTAAACTACCTTCCTGATCAAGGAATGAATTTTAGAAAATATGAAATTGGAAGATGGTTGCAATCTGAATGCAAGATAGGATTGGAAGCTCTCGCCAAAGCAAACGTTCAATCTTTAGCTGAAGCATTAATGGCAACACGAGTAGTTAAAAAGAGATAATCACACCAACTCCAACACCCTATAATGACTCGGAAAAAAATTCTTCATTTCTTTATGCACCAACATTTCAGAGAACCTAGCTTCATCTGCAGTATGCACATGCAAATGATTCCAAATATGCAACAACTCATGCAAAGTCAAAGCTTCCACAAACTTCCTCTTTTTAGCCTCAGAAAAATCTTTAATCAAATTATCCAAAATTTCCTCACAAAAATAGATCACATTCCCTCCCTTCATTTCCGCTGTAAAGCAGGGCGTTTTATCCAAATGTTTCTCCATCTTCATCAGGTCCAAATACCTAGAAAACCTCCTTTTAGGCAAGAATAACACTATAGGCTTATCCACAGGCTTAGAGAAGTTCAATATCACATCTTGAGCAATCATAGCTATATCCTCTCTTTCCATGACACTTTCAAGGAGAGGCTCAAATATATTGTTTTTGTTGTCCCTTGGCAGTTATCACAAAAACGAAACCTTTATAAACTAGTTCTCACCCCAAAATATTACCAAAGAGGTAAAAAAATGAGTCAAAAATCAAGTTTAGTTTTAGCAGGTAACACAGCTTTATCGACGGAAGATAGAGATAGAGTTTATCAACAATTATCACAATTAGGCGATTCTCAAAGAAACGCTTTAGAACAATATTTGGCAGCTCAAGCCCAAGCAAGAACAATTGCCCAAGAACAGGACCTAAGAAATGGTTCTGCAGCAGAGGTAGCTTTAGCAGACATGTTAGGATCACATTCCCTTGGAGACATCACAAGAGCTTTAGAAGGAAGAGTTTGGGAAGGCCCTACAGATTATGCTTTAGAAGCAAGCAGAGGAGCAAGAAACGTGGCTAACTTAGGAGACAATTTATACCAAGGTGTAAGAAAAGCTTTACTACAAGGCCATGCAGTTGTTAGAAGTAGAAATATAGGCTCAATAAAAGACACAGTTATCTCAGAAGGAGGCTCACCCTATTCAGAAATAAGAATTGGACAATGGATGAAAGGCAGATTTCCGTGTAGTTCACTCCACATCCTATGTACACCTAAAAGAGATCCAACTATGGAAAGAGGAGTTCCCATAGGCATAATGGACTTTTTTTTGTTAAACAGCATTTCAGTAGACAGAGAAACTCTACAAGAGTTCACAGATAGAGCAATCAGAAGTGGAGATGAACACAATTTACAAATACTAGCCACATTAAGAAACATCCCTCATGCATTAGGAAGAGTTTTAAATGAAAGGGAAAACGCAATCAGAGGTTATTTAGAATAAAATGGGAAGATACGTTAACTGGAGTAATGTAAGAGAAGATACCGGTAGACTCGGCTCTGCAGTAGTTGACTTAACTAAAAAGTACGGTCCAACTGTACAAAAAGGAGTGAACGCTGTAGGAGGATTTATACTACCAAACCTTGCAGTAGCTATCGCTTTAGACACAGGATTAGATCAAGCTGAACAATACGTTAACTTACCTGACGACGCAATATTTTACGGCGGCTTAGGCTTATTTAACGCAGGAGTAATGTTACCAGTTTATGTTGACGGCGCCAAAAACTTTGTCAGAGGTTTCTTTAACAAAGAAGAAAAGAGAGAAGCACCCAAACCTTGGCACAAACATCTAAAAACTGCAGCAGCCGCTGGAGGCTTAGCAGCATTATTAGCTACACCAGCAGCAAGAGAAGCTACAATGGATATAGGTGAAAGAGTATTTGATTCAGTTTCACATGAACACACAGAAGTTATCCAAGAAGACCAAGAAGAAAAAGAAGATCTTGGCGACCATGATTTAGAATCAGCCATTCAAGCTTATGTTGACCACTTACGTACAGCAGGTTTAGCTCGTCCACGTGGTGTTGAAGATTATTCAATTTATGTTAAAGATTTAAGCTCCGGAGAAATTATAGTAGATATTAATTCAGATAGGCCACAATGGGCAGCTTCAGAGATTAAAGTTTTCCACGCTGCATTATTCGCTATGGAGTGTGAAAACGGCCGTTATGATTGGGATGAATATGAAACAAACATTGAACAAATGTTGCACTATGGTCTAAGCGGAGTTAGCAGAGCTAACAGAAGGACTAACGAATTTTTAGATTTGATTGGTGCTGAAAGAGCTCAGGAATTGCTTGACAAATACGATTTTAATGATACACAGTTAGCAAAGATCCCTAAGAGCGGAAGAACTACAGAGAACTATACTTCAGGCAGAGACATGGGCCGTTTATTAGAAATGATTGCAAACGATGAAATCCCTCACGCTAAAGAGATTAGAAGAATCATGGAAATTGGTGCAAGTGACCGTTTGGTTCAAAAAACTTGTATCCCTGTATCATCTTCAAACCTTGACACACATGGCGGTTATGTAACAGAAGTTGCAGATAAAACAGGTTACATTTATGGTGCTAACACTAACGGTGCTATTATTAGTGGAAAATTCAAAACTCCAGAAGGGGAAGTCGTTGATGTCGAATACGTTGTTAACGTAATGATTCAAGATAAAGATGCAAAAAGTTCAGGCTTCCGTAGAGGCGCATGGGGTTCAGCAAAATCTGAAGCAATTAGATCTTTCAGTGAAGCAATTTGGGCTAACTTTATTAGAAGGTACACAGGCAAACCTTACATGTGTAGCCTACACAATGGGAGGCATCCACAATGAACCGGTTCCAAAGATATTTAGCTAGAGGAAGCGTAGGCTTAGTCGCATTAGTTAGCAGTATGAACTTTCTTCCAGATAAAGAAACAGATTATGTTGAACCAACAGTTAAAGAAACACAGGTTCAAGAAGTTGATTTAGAAGATTACGTTAGTAGCACTTCAATCGATGTAGATGCCGATGTTGAAAGATTAAACAAAATGGGCTATGACTTTGATGCAAGAGACTTATTATTTTTACAAAGAGTAGCTTACTTTGAAGGGACTTATAACGGTAAAGGCAGATATAGTCTAGAAGAGGCTGCAGACAATTATCGTGCTGTAATTTGGAGTATTGTTAACAGACATGATTTTATTAAAGAAACAGGTAACCAATTTATGCTTAGAAAAGCACCCGATGAAGATAATATGTATGTAAAAATCGCTAGAGCGAAAGCACAGTATAGTTGTACTGAAACAAGGAACAGTAAAAAATATTTTAGAACAGCTAGCAGTTATGAGAAAGATGAAGCAGGTAATTATCAAATTGCTTACAAAGGTATGAAATCGAATAAAGAGTACGCTGAGTTAGCTTACCGAACTTTAATCGGTGTTCTTGATGGAAGCTTAAGCGATAATACTGAAGGGTCAACTCACTACAAAAACCCTAAGAAATCAAGTAGTTACTGGGACCATGGCGACCAAGCTTTTTGGGGTTACAATTTTGAGTACACCAAGTGGGTAGGCAACCACAAGTTCTACAAGTTAGTTGAGCAAGAGTAAACATTTTGCTAATTAACCACAGAAAGACTTATAATTAACAAAGAGAACTTTCTACACATGGGCCTATAGCATAACCTGGATAGTGCGGCTGGCTTCGGTTTAGTTTCAATACTAAGAAGCAACCAGTTGATCGGGGTTCAAATCCTCGTAGGCCCATTTACTTTTTCTTGTAAATATTCTTACGATGCCCTATTACTCTAACAAACAACTCTTTCTTATCATTATCAACATCAACTAACATCTGATAATCTCCAACTCTAAATTTATAACAACCTTCTCCTTCAAAATGCTCCAAATAATGAAAAGGATTATCCATCAAGTCTCTAGACTTTAAAACAATTCTTGCTGCAGTTCCCTTTGGTAACTTCCTAAGAAATTTTCTAACTTTAGGATGCCATCTAACAGAAAACATAATTACAAGAATTCCTTCTCCATCTGTTCTTGATCAACATACTCTTCCTCAGAAGTCCCTCTCGCCTCTTTCAACTCCCTTTTAGCTTCTTCACTAAGCTCAAAATCTTCAGCAACCACCCTCTTAATGAAAGAGATATCCTTCTTCAAGGATTCTAGACCCCCATGAATTTGTTCTAATGTAACAGTTTCCATATATTAACCATACTTCTAAACCCTTATAACTCTTTCTGAGCTCCTTTGTCTCACCCCAATTCCTTCAAATTCTTCAACTACAGCCTTCATATCTACAAACCAATAAATATATAAGTGACTAAAACTTTTTATTTTTCAGCGCCCGCCACGAGAATACTCAATGGAGCGGACGATAAACATCAAGCAATGAGCTTGGGAGTTAGTGTCGCGGGCAATATCATGATCATTACCTAGGACAAGATCATATTTCCATTCATTTACATTACGTTAGGGGGGAGGAGCATATGGAAAGTGTTGAGGCTAATCCTCAGTGTAGTTAGAGGATTATCACTTAGTTAGTTCTAGAGTAATCATGAGGAGGACAAAATGGGAAAAATAAGTCCAGTATCGGCAAAATATATCATTCACACGAATATCCAAATTGATGGAACTGTTGACCGTCCTGACATCATAGGCGCAATCTTCGGCCAAACTGAAGGCCTTTTAGGTTCAGACCTAGAGTTAAGAGAATTGCAAAAATCAGGTAGGATCGGAAGGATCGAAGTAAACTCTGACATTAAGTCAGGTAAAACAAACGGCACAATTGTAATACCATCAAGCTTGGACAAGACAGAGACAGCGGTTGTTGCTGCAGCAATGGAAACTATCCAAAGAATTGGACCATGCAACGCAACAGTAAAAGTACAAAAGCTAGAAGACGTTAGAATATCAAAACGAAACTTTGTTATTCAAAGAGCTAAAGATTTACTCAAGTCTTTCACAGATAATGTTCTTCCGGACACGCAAGAGATTACTGAAGAAGTTTCAAAATCTGTTCGCATGATGGAGATCACTGACTGGGGTAGAGAACGCTTACCTGCAGGCCCATTGATCGAAGACACTGAAGAGATAATCATAGTTGAAGGCAGAGCAGACGTTCTTAACTTACTAAAATGCGGCTTCAAAAACGTTATCGGATTAAACGGCACTTCCGCACCAGCTTCAATCGTACCGTTATGTCAAAAGAAAGACGTAACTTTGTTTGTAGACGGTGACAGAGGCGGCGACTTAATCATTCGCGAAGTCATGCAAGTAGCTGACGTAGACTTTGTAATCAAAGCACCTGACGGTAAAGAAGTTGAAGAGTTGACTAAGAAAGAGATTCACAAAGCTTTACGTGCAAAGATTACTGGCGAGCAAGCCAAACACGAATTGAAAGATGCACCTACAACTTTAAGAAGGAACGGCCACCGCGCAAAAAAGCCTCAATACAGAGGTAGGGAATCAAGAACAGTCGTTAGACCCAAGCCACCTGTACGCAAAATAGTGGTAAGCTCTGAACACAAAGAAAAGTTCAAACAACTTTTAGACGACCTTGTTGGAACTAGAGGCGCATACGTTCTAGACAAAGAGATGAACATCTTAGGCAAAGTACCTTCAACTGAATTGCAAAGCACTTTACGTAGCTTGAAAGGTATCCACGCAATCATCTTTGACGGTAGTGTAACAAAAGATTTGATTAGCCTTGCTGACAGGAACGGCGTTGAATGTTTGATTGGCATGGACTCAAGGGTACAGAGCCAAGATGCAAAAGTTTCTGTTATGACAATGCAATCCTTTTAATTTTTTATTTCTTAAAATTCAGAAATCTCTTTTTCTATAATTTTTGAGAAATTACCAGAGAAAGAAGGTCCATTAAATAAAGGACGTTCTCTTCCTATAGTTTCAAAACAGAATAAATCTTCCTCACCACACATATAAACCATTCTAGCACTTCCAGGAGCAAGCATTCTTAGGCCATCTAGTTCAGCATAAGGTTCCCTATCAGGATCTTCCAAAGGATTATAAGAAAAAACTTCACCAGTCCTTGTATCTAAAGCAATACTTTTACTAATTTCCCCAGAAGGTTCTAAATCCTCTTCAACCATTCTCATCCCATGAAGATTTCTATGTTCAACTAAATTTCTTAACAAATCAATTTCCTTTTCAGAAGAAAAAGAATCATTACAAACAATTCTCACATCAAACCCATAATTACAACCAGCTCTATTAAGAGCACATAACAAACTAGTAAAAGAATGCTTCAATTCAGTAGCATTAGTATAATGTGTCAAAAACCCAATCTTATTCACAGGATCATATCCAACTAAAGCAATACAAGGCCCAATTCCATAAGTTGCTAAAACAGGTTTATCATCTGTCGCTTTAGTAACTGCTTGTTCTCTCATAGCAACTTCAACAACCTCATCAATAGTACCTTCAAATAAAGGTCTTTGGACAGCCCCAAACTTTTCAGGTACAGTAATATTGGCACTAACTCCTGCAAGAATCTGTTCAAAGTCTAAATTCGCAAGGAATCTATTTCCTTCCAAAGTGTCTTCTTCCATACAATATAACCAACAGAGCCTCTATTTAAACCTTTCGCTTCCATTCAGTAGTAACATGAGTGACAGGCATCCCCAGATGGACACAACACGCAATAACAGTTGAATCCTCACTCTTCCTCAGGCTTGCGACCCTACAAGCGCCAGTACAAACGCTTAGAGCTGCTACATTCCTGTCCTGACTCGATTCACGCTCATACCAACCCTGCAGGACAAACCTTCATCGTCCAAGCAAGGACTGCTATCACAATGTTATACCGCTCTGAGGCATTCAGCCCGTCGTATAGCCGATTTACGGTGCAGGTGACGGCTAACCACCCACCTAGCCTGCCAAAACTTACAATAAATTCTGCTCTTATAAACGTTACTAAAGTGATTTAGCCATATACGGCCCATCTCTAATGTAACCTAGCTTCTCATAATAGGCTCTCACACCCACACCAGAAATAATTAACACCTTCTTCTTACCATTCAACTTACAAATCTCCTCAACTTTCTCCATTAGCTGTTTACCAAACCCTTTATGCTGCACATCCCCTTTTTCTTCAAGACTAACAGCCTTCCCATAAACATGCAACTCTCTAACTATTGCAGAATCTTCCGTAATTTCACTTCTCAAACATTCAGATGGGAAACGTAAACGACAAAACGCAACAATCTCTGAACCTTGCTCAATAGAGATAAAGTATTCTTTTCCATTAGAAGCTTCATACTCTAAAACCTTAAGTTCAGGATTAACAATTTCAGACTTAACTTCATTACACCGTATACACTTACACTTCAACCCATTCTTTT
>CAYTFL010000025.1:0-7950 GCA_964437105.1 Candidatus Woesearchaeota archaeon
GCTTACACTTCAACCTTTCAACATCATTACTACCAATCAAATCTTTGATAGCCGCTGTAATCAAAACGTCACACTCTACATCAAGAATCTTATTACTGTCAAGCACTTCACCTTCACCATACTTAACAACCGTACCTTGCTCATGCTTAACACTCTTCATCCTTTCAAAATCAATACCATTTTGGTTAACTAAAACCCCTTTAGAATCTGAAGCTGCAACAAGTTTAGCACCTTTCTCACACAAAAACTTTGAAGCAAACTCTCCCACGTTACCAAAGCCTTCCACTGCAAACGTAACATCTTTAGGATCTCTACCCATTTTTTCTAAAGCAACCAAAGTTGAATGATACACTCCATACCCTGTGCTACCCAACTCATGCGGAATACCACCTAACTCTGAAGGTTTACCTGTAACAGACTGCTTATTCCCTGTCGCTTCAACAATAATCTTCATTTCTTCCTCAGCCATGTTCATATCAGGCGCAGTAACATACTCAGAAGGCGCCAAATTCTTTATAGCCACACCGAACGATCTAACTAAAGCTTTCTTTTTCTCAGGATCAAGTTCTTTATCGTTAGCAATAATTCCAGACTTACCTCCACCAAACGGCAAATCCGCTATCGCACACTTCAACGACATTGCACGCGCCAAACGAAAAACTTCATCTTTCGTCACATCCGGCCTCATCCTAACGCCACCTTTAGCCGGCCCTCTTTTCGTACTATCAATACAAACTATTCCTTTCATCCCAGTCTTAGGATCATAAATCTCAACAACCTTTTCCGGCCCAATTTTATTATACATACTTTCACTCATTGTAAAACCCTCCAATGTAAGAACTCCTAACTCAAGACTTTATAAAAATTATGCTTTACCACCAACCAACAAACTTTCCAACTATTACTAAGATCGCTACAACAAATACAAACCACAATATGGGCATCCAATCATCTAACTTCATCTTGCAGACCTCCAAATCTTTTTCTTAATACTAATCCACACGAAAAAATAAAACACAATTAAAGCAAATAATGCTAAAGTATAATTACTTATCAACTTTTCGGTAAAATCCAATAAAGTATTCAAAAGAAAAATAGTTGATAGAAAACTGATTATTACAATAAAGCCAAACCTATTCTTTCTCAACATTTCTACAAAAACGTCTATCATAAAACACTAAAAACAAACTCAATTAAAAAAGATTCACCACAAAAACTTGAAAGATTTTCAGAATAACTAAATCTTCTGCAACCACCCTTTCTTCGGTTCAAAAATATCTCCCCCACGCTTAAGCTTATCAATCGCCTCTTCCAACTTTTGCTCCGTAACCCCTTTATCAAACACCTTAGGCTTCAAATCTTCATCAATACTAATCGCACCTTCTTTCTCTTCACACAAGGCAAAGATAATGTTACGCACTTCAAGTATAACTCCTCTTGTCGACGCAGAAATCCCCGTAGTCATTCGATCCAGGTCAACTCTTCCGGTCTCAGGATCAACCCCTATCTCATTCATACAATACTTTAACAACCCAATAGCTCTTCTCGCATCTTCAACCTCAACCTTATCCTTCAACTTAATTCTAGCCGCTGCTTCAGATAACCTTACAACAGCTTCCAACTGCCTAGCAGAAATCGGAATTGGTTTAATCGCACCATCACCTTCAGACCCCGTAGCTCTTAACGCAACATAAAACTGTTTAATCTCTTCAACAGCTTCCTTAGTCAACTTAGGAAAAATCTTTTGTTTAACATACGCAAGATACTTTCTTAACAACTCTCCTTCAATCTCAGGCACAGGATCTTCATATGAATGCGAAGCTAAAACTCTTGACGCAATATTACTATCCAACTCTTTGTTAGGCATATCTCTCATTACAAAAATAAGATCAAATCTATTTATCAACGCTGGAGGCATATCAATCTGGTTAGGCAAAGGTGTAAACGGGTCAAACCTTCCCAACTTTGGATTAGCTGCCGCTAAAACCGAAGTCTGAGTTCGCAATGTAGCTTGTATATTCGCTTTTGCCACAGAAATACTATTATGAAGTACTAATCCTTCACTCACAAAACTCTGATTTGGTTCAACGGTAACATCATACACCCATTTCACCCCTTCATTCTTAACTCTACGCACAGACTTAACAACAACAAGCCCTAAATCAGAATTCAATTCTCTTACCAAAATATTATCGGAACCAAACGGAAGCCTTCTTGGCGCTGGAACAAACTCTCCAAATTTCAAATCCCTAGCTAAAATCTCTTTATACTTCCCACTCTGAAATACAAAAAACGGATGTTCGGGAGTCACCATAACTTTTCTTCCATTACTAAAAGATACTTCAATAAATTCTGAAGGAGCCTTATGTCTACTCACCCTATCAACTTTTGTAGGGTACAATTTAGAAAAATCAGTAGTAAACACATCATAACCATCCACAGATAAAATTTCACAATCCTTACCTAATATTACTTTTGACTTATTCTGCTCAATAAGCTCATCAACAAATGCACCAATCTTCCTATGACTTCCATCAGCAAACATAATCTTAAAGTTAGGGTGATAACTTTGTTGCTCCATCGCCTCGTGTAACGCCGAAGTATCTTCTCTAGAAATTTTATCCATCTCATCTAAAACTAAAATCCCCTTATCTGCTAAAACCATCGCCCCTGCTTCTAAGGCCCATCCTCTAAGAAACTCATCTTTAACTACCGAGCAAGTCAATCCAGCTCCAGAAGCTGAACGCCCTGCAACATAACGCGATTTAGGCGAAACTTTATCAACAAACGTAAGCATCTGGCTTTTTCCACATCCAGGATCGCCAACTAAAAGCACATGCAAATCCCCTCTAACCACAGTACCATCTTTCTTCGTCTTACGAATCCCTCCAAACATTTGCAACATGATTGCTTCCTTAATCTTATCATGACCATATATAGAAGGAGAAACACTCGCCACTAACCTTTCATAAATTTTCTTATCTCTAGCCAACTTCTTTATTTTCTTCTCATCCTCCGGCCTAACCTTTACTTCAGAATAATCTTCTTCCACTGCATCAATAAAGTTAGACTGTAAAGCTAAATCGAACCTTGTCGACGTCCCTCCAGTCCTTGTAGGTATCGGCACTTCATACAACGACCCATTCACAATAACTCTTGTACCTGGCACAGTCCTCTTCTCCATTCTTGGCTCAACCAAATCTTCACGCAAAAACACTTGCATCCTTTTCGGCTGCGCTCCACCTTCAAGATTCTCTGGCGACTCTTCAATAACTAACCTTTGCACATCAACAAGATCTTTAGACAATAAACGAAACTTCCCTTTCCTTCCACACGTACACCTTGACGGCTCCCTAAAACTTTGATCAACCTGTGGCATAGTAATAGTATTCCCACATGACGGACACTCAAACTTAGCTGACACTGCCTGCGGCCTCACTTCGGAACTTTGCCTTACTATCCCTTCCATAGCAATAAACTTCGCCAAATGCTTACTTCTCAAATTCCTGATAAAGATCTCCTGCGACTTAGGCAAATTTTTGAACCTAACTCTAAACCGACTCTTCACATCAAACTGCTCTAAAGCCACTTCAGCCGCCTTCAACGTTTCTTCCGGCTCTTCCAACAACTGGTCAGCCAACTTCGGATCATATTTAGTCAGCTCAAAGAAATCAAACACTACAAAATCCAACCCTCTCCCCATATTATCATGGAGCTGGCTCTGGTAAGATTGTTCAACAAACTCTTGAAACTTTTCAATTTGCTCAGCTGCATCGATTGCCATACTTGGCTTAGATTCATTCAAAAATATAAAGATTTAGGTGATTTTTCCGGAAAATTTTCAGGAACTCTAAATGAAACTTAGATATTCAAAAATATATACTTAATTTCCTGCATCAAATTCATCAATAAATCCTTGAAAAACCTGAACATACTCTCCAAAAGCCTTATCCAAGAGTTGGGAAGTTATATTACCCAAATCACCTACTTCTAAATATTCAACAGGATTACATCTTCTTCTAAGAATTAAAGTACTATAGCTATGATCAAAATCAGGTTTCACATCATCAATCCTCTCACGGACAGTTTCTCCAAAAACATCCCTCTCAAACAAAAGATCTCCTCTCAAAATAGGATTCGGAAAACGTTTTACTTCACTTTCTAAAACAATTCCTTCTCCTTTCCTAACAAGGCCTCCTCCACCTTCTATCTCAACTTCCACTCTAACTCTATAACGAAAGTACATAGTCTCATAGAGATTAAGAATTATATTTAAACATTATTATACTAGAAAATCCTTCTCAATCTTTCCGCCGCCTTCCTAATAGCTTTTATCTCCTTAGACTCTTTATACACGTAACCTTCTCTTTTATCTTTCTTCTTCCTTACCATTGTATTATAATACTCCCTCCTTACTTTTTAACCTTTCTATTAACAAAAAGACTCACTACAATTTTCCGGAAAATTTTCAATTTGGATTATAATCAAACATACCATACTGTTGCAAAGTATATGCTACAAGCCCTAAACCCCCAGCTAATAACATTCCTTTCCCAAAACAAGAATCATATTTTTTCTTATCTAACAAACGCAAAAACCGATCTTCCTCCAAATCAACTTCAACTTCTCTTTCCAAATTACCCATTAAACGAGCCAAATTCTTCCGCCGCTCAGAATCTCTAACATTCCCTTCCAACTTCTTTCTTTCACGATTATCCCTATAAACGTTTAGCGCCCCTACAAACAAGGATATCCAACAACAATCAACAAATTCCATAACAAAAAGAATAAAGAAGTAATAAATAAAAATAACTAATATTAAAATCACTTATAGCCAATCTTACCAAGCTCTTTAATCAACAGATCAACTGCTTCATGCAACTTAGTCTCTGACCTTGTACCAGTACAAACGATCTTACCATTACTGAACAACAAGAACGTCGCTCTCGTATTCGGCAATTTATAGACTAACCCTGGGAACTGCTCAGGTTCATACTCTGTATTGGTCAACTGTATTGCTAAAGCATTCAGATTTAAATCTAAACCGATAGAACCTGATGCAACTAGATTCTGCACGGTAAACTTAGGCTGCTTTTCGATCTTAACCTTAATCTTTTCCACATTCTTAATGATCATAGCTATAGATTCTTTAACTATTTTCATCGACTTAGCACCGGTACACACAATTTTACCAGAACTAAATATTAACGCAGATGTTTTCGGATCACGTATCCTCATAACTAACCCAGGGAACTGCTCAGGATTATACTCAGTATTTGGCAAAGCTTCTGCCAACTTTACTAACGGAATAGCTCTTCCTAGATTAGCTGTTGCGACAATGTTCACCACTTTAACTTCCTTTTTGACTGCCATATTATTATGCCTCCATTATATAGGTTATAGCACAAAAATACGCCTCCCTTTATAAAGGTATTTATAAATCATCTGTCTCTAAAAAGAGACTAAAGTAGCCCTAAAACATATCCTAACCCATAATATCCAACGAAAGCATACACTCCCATCCTCAAAATTCTCCCAAGAAACACTGAACTTAAGAACGTAGGAATCTTATACTCAACAAAACTCGCCGCCACCCCCAATATCATCGGCGGTAATGGTAAGAACGCGAACACAGGCAATAAACTTTTCCTTGCTTTCAACCTTTTCTTAATTTTCTCCAACCTCTTACTCTTCTTATTATGCGTAATAAAATGCACGGCACCTACTCCCATGTAAAACGCAAAGAAATCTCCCAAAGTTAAACTAACAGCACCAATAATGGCAACCAACCAAGGGTTAAGGAACGCGCTCGCAAATACAATAAACAACGATATAGGAATTGGTATCGAAAAACAAAAACCTATTACCAAAGTTACCAACGCCAACCCAAAATAATGAAAGTTACTAATCAAACTTTCCCCTGCCGCAATGTAATCCATACCTATTCACAATGCACTAGAATATATAAACATTTAGGCTAGCTTTTCAAGGCTAACCAAAAAATCTTTCCCTTTAATCGCAAACTTTTCAGACTTCTTATACTCTTCTTTCTTAAAAGAAATGTTTTCCGCTCCAACCTTCTCTTTAATTTCATTTTCAAACTTACTCAAATTATAATCGCTAAAGATGCTTAACGAGATTCTATCCTTTTTCACCATCCCAAGATCTTTCCTCATATCTTGCACCCTTCTAACCATTTCTCTTGCATAACCCTCCCTTTCCAACTCATCATTCATTGCCGTATCAATATATACAACTCCTTTAGAGAACGAAGAACCCACAAGCCCTTCCGGCAACTCTTCTTTCACATTCACATGCTGCAATCCTAGCTCAAACCCTTCAACCTTAACAGACTTATCCTTAACCAACTTTTTCATGGTTGCATCATCTAAAGCTTTTAGGATTTTTACAGAATCCTGCTTAAAATCTTTCCCGATAGAATTTTTGTTAGGTGTGACGCTTACTTTCCCTCCTTCCAAACTATCTGACACTTCAAGAGACTTCACATTAACATGGCCTAAAATCAAACTTTGCAACTCTTTCGCAGCAACTCCAACATTTTTATCACTACTTACTATTGTAACCTTTGCCAAAGGCCACCTCACTCCTTTGGAGGCTCTTTCTCTAGCTGCTAAAGTTGCTTGTATTACTTCTTGTACTATTTGCACAGATTTTTCTAACTCTACATCTATCTTACTTTCATCATATTTAGGCCAAGAAAAATAATGAATACTTTCTTCTTCCAATCCAAAAGCTTTCTTTAAGTTAAGATACATTTTTTCTGTTACAAAAGGACAAACAACTGACAACATTTGTATAGTACCCATCAAAACTTCGCTAATCACTCCTAAAACCAAAGTAGGTTTCTTACTAACTTTATCCCTAGTCAACTGTATATACGTTCTACTCAACTCCAAAAACAACCTTTCAATAGCTCTTGGCACATCATCCAGCTTATACTCATCCATTAAACTAGTTACTTCCTTTACTGTAGAATGCAACCTAGACAAAATATACTTCTCTTCAACTCCTAACTCATCAATATAAGTTTGTTTAGGATTAACTCCTGCATCGGCAGCATAATTGATCAAATAACTATGCACATTCCAAAGTATAGATAAATTCCTATACATAATCTTAACTTCTTCCCAACTAAAATTTATATCTTCACCAGCATTAGTCCTCATCATATAAGAACGCAAAGTATCAGCCCCATACTTATCAACTAATTCATAAGGAGAAATAACATTCCCTAAAGACTTAGACATCTTCACCCCATCTACATCTGTCAACATTCCATGCATATACACTGCCTTAAAACTATTCTTCTTCAAAGCAATCATAGAAGTTACCATCAACAAATTGAACCATCCTCTAACCTGCTCTTTAGCTTCCAAAATAAAGTCAGCAGGAAAAAACTCTTCCATTAATTTAGGATTTTGCGGATAATCTAAACAAGCCCAAGATGCACACCCTGCATCAATCCACACATCTAATACATCAGGTATTCGTTTATACTTCTTCCCATCTTTCTCAATAAATACTTTATCTATCCAAGGTTTATGCAAATTTTCTGGCAATTCAACACCATACGACATCAACTCTTTCACAGACCCTATAACAATATACTCTCCAGTTTCCTCACATCTCCAAATTGGCGCCGGCGTCCCCCAATAACGCTGTTTAGTTATAGAATTATCTCTAAGATGAGTCAACCAAGAATCAAAAGCATTCTTCCCAGCTTCAGGAACCCACTGCACTTCTTCATTCGCTGCAAGCATCTGCTCTTTCAAATCTTCAACTTTAAAGAACCACTGTTTTGTTGCACGAAAAATAACTGGACTATGACACCTTTCACAATGCGCATAATCGTGCTCAACTAAAGTCGATTCTATAAGCACTCCATCCTTCTTCATTTCCTCAATAAACTTCTTATCATCTACTTTCGCT
>CAYTFL010000026.1:0-2320 GCA_964437105.1 Candidatus Woesearchaeota archaeon
ACTCATTGTACTGCATTCTAAAGCTAGATTTCCAAGTTGTATCACGGTAAAAGGGATACTTATCATCCCCTGCAGGAGAAGTTAGCCAACGTACGTACCAAGTGTGGTCAGTTTCGCCGTCAAACCAAGTTCCTAAAGTGTTATCTCCAACGATGTAGTAATTATCAGGGTAGACGCAGCCTAATTCAACGCCGTTAGACTTTTCTTTCATTACAAATAAACCTAAAACAATATCTTGTTTCTCTTGTTTAATCGGATCTAGGTTCTCAGTTAACGCAGTTATAGAAAATGAGTGAGAAGTATCTTCAATTTCTGAATAAGTGTTTTGTAAGTATAAGTAAGTAGTTTCAGATAATTCTTTGAAGCTTGCAGACCAACAGCGACAGTTACCTTGATCGTATTCTACGCAAGTGTTTAGATCGTTATAAAAACCGGCCATGGCTTCACTAGTCATAGTTTTAACTTCCTCTTCAGCATATTTTTCTGCTAAAAATACTTCGTCAGCGATGCCCATGATATCATCAAAAGTGCTAGGAGCTAAAATGTATACCATCATGACAATGACAAAGATAATAACGACTGTAAGGATCGCAGCTATTGCCGTGTTTGGTGCTTCTGCCATGTTTATCTTCCTAAAATGTTTGTCGTGAAATGCACTATGCCTTCAAGAATCTTTTCTTTCAAAGTGGTTGAAAAGATTACTATCATAAAAATTACAAGTAAACCTATGATAATCATGGCAATGTATTCCCATGCTAATGCTCCTTTTTTATGCATCTTGAATCTCCGGACCGTAGTATATACAGACGGCGTCTGTTGGGTTGTAAAATACGAAAGTTACTATTGCCCCCTCAGCAGCGTATATGCCTCCAACAAAAGGGTTGAAACCAGTAAGAACGAATGGAACAAACCCTAGAGCGGATCCGGCCCCTAATGCAGCCTTTATCTCTTGCCATCCGCCAGCGTCAAACTCAGGGTTTGATGATATTAAGATTATATCGCCTTCTTCATGAATGATTTGATCGTCGTAGTACATGATGTAATATTTTTCTCCAGCTTCTAAATACAATTCGCTAATCTTTTCGTCAGTACTGTCAAAACAGATAGGACGGCCTTCAGTGTTACCGTGGATGTAAGCAAAGTCTGAGTCTTCAATATCTGAAGGTACGCCTCTGCTATTACTTAATGAATATTCAAAAAATTCGCTAATCTTAATATCTTCAGTCGGTACGAAAACGAATGAGGGGTAAACTTCGTCGCCAACGTTGCCAAAGTCGCATTCGCCTTCCTTATACATCCACCAAGTGTCTCTGAGTAAAGAAGATAAGCCGGCTGTATCAATAGACTTTTCAACGTCGTTGTAAATGCACATGGAAGGGATGCTTGAGAATACGCCGCCGCCACATTTGACAGTGTTTGTGATCCAACAACCAAAACTTTGCGCGAACTCTTCATTCAATACTGCGCCTTGAGTGTAATACAAGATACCGATCACGGTAGCTATCAAAACTAAGCCTAAGACCATGCCAATGACTACGTTAAAGCCAGGGTCTGCACCTCTTTTGTTAAACAAACGTTGCATTCTTTAAGCTCCAAATGACTGCCATTACTACAGCAGTGATTAATAATACTAATATTAGTACGATTACTGTTCTTGTTGCCATTTTAGATTTGTCCCACCGCTAAAGCCAATAAGTTGAAAGCGAATATGGTTATACCTGCTATCATGATATATAACATCGTGCCTCTATATAAGTTTTTACCAATACTGTATTCTTCATTTAACTTGTCAACACCGTTTTCTATACCGTTTGCAAGGATGCTTAGTACGATGATCATTTCTACTACGTAAATACCTACAATCATCTGTAAAAAGAATGGTGAGATCAGTTTTTCTAAAGGAAATATGTTAGCTAAACCTGATGCGCCGCTTAGTAAAGATTCGCCACCCCCTTCAGTTGCACCGCCTAAAGATGTAGCTAAACTTCCTATAATAGTTGTAATCATTGAACCGATACCGACGACAATACCTGCGATTAAAGGTGTTAAAAAACTAACTTGGCTTCTCATGGATGAAGTGATTTCTGCTAACAAATCCTTCAACCTTTCCTGTACCTTGTAAATCCGGTCTAAATAATCGGCGATGCTTAGCAAAGCTTTTGATACGACCATTGGACCTTTCTGCGCAGACTCTACCAAAACTTTCATAGTGCTTTCAATTAATGATGAAGGATAAGCTATTATTGCTCCATTTTTACGGTTAAAAATAGCGTTAGATAAGTTCATACCCAACTTTCTAATGTTATGGTCAACAATTCCT
>CAYTFL010000026.1:2330-7713 GCA_964437105.1 Candidatus Woesearchaeota archaeon
GTGCCGGCCAACTGTTGAGAAACTTTACCGAAAGCTTGTTCTGAAGGCATACCGCCACCTATCCTGTTACCGAGTTGGAAGATTGCGCCTCTGAACTCTGTCTCTAACTTTTTTGTTTGTTCCCTAATTTTTATTAGTTTGTTTGACCGAATCTTATAGTATGCGCCGATAGAAAATGCTATACCCATGGGTATGAGTAAGCTTAACATTGTGGCACCTAAACCGAAGGGCCCTACAACTTCGCCGTTGTCAGCTTCTCTATAATCTAATAATAATATCTGGTCAGTTAGATAAACTTCTGTTGTGGGATCGATCATATGTAAAATTAAAGGGGAAAAGCCAAAAATTATGAATATGAAAGCGATTAGAATAGCTATATGTTTAGGTTCGACCACCATCTCGGTAGATTTTCCTTCGTTTAACACAAGCTTACGCATTTTCTGATATTGAGGTATGTCAGTTATGTCAGATTGGGCATAACCAATTGGGCGTTTGGATAAAAAGCCGTAGCCGAAGTAAAAGACTGCGAATGGTAATAAAACATTATAAATCAATGCTATATGGAACCATTTTATTCCCAAAAAACTGCCCATCAATGGTAATACAATTAAGCCCAGAATAGGTAGGATGACTCCAAGCATGTGGAGCATGGTGATAGGTGACTTAACTTCTTGAGCATAATGAAGCATGCTTTCGTAAGTTCCCTCAAGGATTACGTTCAAAGATTTTTCTAAAAGTTCTACCCTTCTTTTTTCGTTAGCTTCAAATAAAGAAGATTCAATCAAGTGCATAGATTCTACAAAAGCTAAATTATGATCTTTCCAACCTTCAAGATAATGGTCTAAGGATTTTTGGATAGTAGGGAATTTGTTAGTTTCAACGTCCCAGAAAACTTTTCTTAAGTCTAAAGATAAAGGGTTGCCAACGTGTTCAGCAGAAAATTTGATAGCATGTTCTAAATTAGAAGTGTGACGCATGTAAATTACTATGTACAAAACGCAAAGAACCATCTGGTTAGAAGCTTGCAGCCTACGTTTCTGTGCCAAGTGTATAGGGTAATTTGAAAGGAGTTTAAGAGCAAAGAAGGACATTACGATTAGGAATAAAGGAATGCCTATCTGTGTAATGCCGAATAAAAAGGTGGTGAAGCCTACCAAGATTGCTAAAAAAATCATAGCGAACATGGTTAAAATGGCTAAAGTGTAAGCAGAAGCAGGTGTAATGTTTAAATGTATTGAGTCTATAGCTAGTTGAGTATTCTTCTTATACTCTTCATCAGTTGGCGCGAAGTCAATAATACTGTGGGCAAAGGCGCAGGCTCTCTCGTATACACTGTTTTGTAGATGTAGAGCTTCTTGTCTAAAAGTTTCATAATCTTTTGTGAAGACGCCTTTAGAAGGTTGGTCCATAACGTTTTCAACATGTCCTAACTTGGCTCCGTACTTATCCATAACTTTCTGGAGACCAGGGTCAATCTGCACCATCTTTTAGTAATATAGATAGAATGATGTTTATATATATTTCTGAGGCTTGTGTTGAGTCACATAAATGTTTATTAATGAGAAGTTAAGAATTTTTGATAAAATGGCACGAAATTACGAATTTTGGAAAACTCTTGAAGGAACCTATAGACTTAATGCAGCTGGATCTGGTAACTATCATGAACAAGATTTTGTGAGTTTAATGTGCACTTATACAGACCTGTTGAATAGAAAGGATAGGGGACGAAACGCTAAAGTTGAAGTTCGATATCCTTATGATCAAGAACGACCAATAATAGCTCTCTCAGTAGGAGAAAAAGTGCTTGTTGAAAGGGTTGCAGAGATGCATAATTTAAGGTTTGAAGATTAATTTATACCCATCTTACGAATCTCGCGCTTTAACCATTCTTCCCAGTATTGTTTAATCAACTTCAGGTCTAATACACCAACTTCAGCTTTTACATCTTCAGAGCATCTGTGGAACATGTCGTTGCTTTGTAAATAAAATTCTGCTTCCAAAAGTTTTGGTTTGTTTACCTTAATAGAATAATCAACTAACATTTGTTTGAGTTCGCCACGAGTAACTATATTTTCCCAGATAGCGTCCCAGTTACCGACCCATTCTTTAACGTTAGCGCCGATGCCTTTCAAGATCTCTGATTCGCCGTTAATCAGGTCAGCAGTGGGTTCGAGTTTGTCAGTCTTAGCATTGTAGCGCATTAAGTCTACAAAACCGCCTTCAGTTAAAGGATCTTCTTCCCAACCTTTACGCACTTCAGTAATGGATACGCAACGTCTTAACTTGTGTAAGCCGTCAGCAGATTTGATAGGGTTACACATAACAATCAAGTCAGTTGCTTTGAAAGAGGTTCTTGGAACTTCTAAATCGTTTACAACACGGTCAAAGATACCGTAAGGCGAGTCGCCGTGGATAGTTCCTGCGACAACGTTAGCGGAGGCGCCAATACGCATTGCCTCGTATAAAGCTGAAGCTTCTTTCGATCTAATCTCTCCGACGATTAAAGCTGAGTCGCCTAAACGTAAGGAAGTTCTGATACCTTCATCTGCGGGGACTTCAGCACCGCCTTTAACTAAAGCTGAACGGACCTTAAGCGGTTGAATGTTATAACCGTATTTTCGCATTGCTTCCGTTGGAAGCTCTAGCGTGTTGTGTGCTACGATATTATTACAAACGAAACTTTCATTGCCCGGAACAGAAAGATCATAAACATAACCATCGAAATCTTTTACTTCTTTAATAGACTTAACTTTATCCCAATAGAGGTCGGAGCTGGCTAATAACCTTAACTTTTCTGCAAGAATTGATTGTTCTACAATATGCGAACATAATACTCCTAAATTCTTCCTTCCAACATTATTATTCCTCTTTACATAATCTCCTGCTCTAAACCTTTTGGTTAATGAAACCATTTGTTTTTTTAGTTCTAAAGGCAATGGAATTACATCAGAAGTACAGTGTGTAGAATGTTTTGCACATAATCTATTTAGAGCTTGTCGTTTATATTCTTGAAGAAAATTAATATGCGTCTGAAATAGTTTAAAGTCCCTAATTGTAGAAATTCCCGCATTATGAGTTTTATCTTTACGAATATTTCCTATCCTAAAGATAATCTCAAATTGAAGTAATAAAGTCTGTATATCCTCTAATAACTTTCTTGAGCTCAAAGGAATTACAATCTCATTCTTTCCCGCATGACCCTCTCCTGAAAACATCCCTTTTAGTACAAAGCCAACCTGTTCTTTTGATAAAAGGAAAACCCAGTTAGGCATTCTTTTTGTATAAGCGTTTCCTTTTAGCCCTAATACATCTCTAAATAGAAATTTTAAGGTTTTAGAATTTATCATTAAAGAAAATTTATCTGAATGAAGCTTCGTTGTGAAACTAAAACGATTAGCAATCTTGTTTACTAATGCTCTTTCTTCTTCAGAACTAACAGATAATATAAGAGAGTTTCTGTCATAACATCCATCTGCAACCCATAATCCTACAAAGGTCAAGAAATCCTCATCTAAATCAAAGATTATCGGGAGCCAAAAAGAGTTTTTACCACATTTCCAAACTAAATCCTTTAATGAGTGAATATTAATACCTAAATCCTTCAAATCTAATAATATCTTTCCTGGAAGAAGACCTTTTCTAGTCCAAATGTTAATCTGGCATTTCTTATATCCTCTTTCGTAACCCTGCTGCCTAATAATTTGTTTGTGTTCCTGGATAAAATCCTTAAGATTGTCCCCCTTGAAATACAATTTTTCAAACATATGAGATAAATCAAGTACATCTAAAGAATCTACCCCTCTGTTTGAGTTCTCAATACGTCTAGGGGAGGCGATATAATTTCCTTTTTTCAATTCTCCAGTCTTGATCTCACAAATATCACCATCTTTACCTATTGTAAAGAGAGAGTGATCACAAGTTACCTTTAGTTTTCTACCTGTAGCTGTTGTAACTTCATAGACTTTTTTATTAACTTTGTGTCTTATGAATTTACTTACCTTTGAAAAATAAACCTTTCCAGACTTATCCATGGATAATACTTCTAAATTCTGAGAGTTCCCTCCTATTTCATGACCCGATAAGGAATACCACCTATCATTTTCTATATTTTTGTCAACTAAAGAACTAACTGTCATCCTTCTAACATTCCTACCATCTCTTACTAGAATCTCAGAGTCCCCAGTTACACTATCCTCAATAGTTAAAATTCTATAACGTCGCATAATTTCCAAGAGTAATGAACCCAAAAATGAAGTTTTACCACTACTTCTAGTCCCCGCTACAAGATGAGATCTGGAACCATCAATTGTAAAACTTAACAAACCTGCACCTAATGAAGAGACCATGCCGTTCTTGATAAACAAAGGTAAGGTCCAAGGAGTATCTCTATGTCGACGGAAGGACATGCCGTAACCGTAAGGGTTTAAAGGCTTACCTATGACAGAAAGTCTTGTCCTAGCGCCAGGTACAAGAACTTCTGTGTCTAAAATTGGGTTTGCTTCATCTAAAGGCCTTCCAGAACTCAAACGGAACTTGGTTGCCCAACTTTCAAAATCTGTAACTGTAGGAGTAATGTTTGTAAAGCATTCATTATAATCTTGGTGCAGTAAGAACACAGGCACTTGACCCATTGGCGAGTTAATAGTAATGTCTTGCACTTTTTCATCCTGTAACAATAATTCAATAACACCAAAACCTATAGTGTAACGTACAAGGATTTCTGCTAACTCATTAACTTCTTCAGGCGTTAGCAACATACCTTTCTGTTCGGCTAACTCTCTTACTAAATCTCTACCAACGTTAGTAAAAGTTGCACGCATTTTCTCAGGTTCCATAAACTCTTCAGCGCGAGGTTGGTGCTCAGATAAAACCTTTTTTGCCAAATCTAATAACTCAAACTTATCTTGAGAGATCTTAAACTCTGGCGGAGTAATATGGTAAAGCGTTTTAATATCATCTGGTACGCGAAACAAAGTCACGTCTGAATGTGAACCTAGTTTGTATATGTCAAGTTGTTCACCGTCTAAAGGGGGGGAAGCCATGATCTTAGTAAACATGAAGTCAGGAGTTATTGAAGGACGGAACAAAAGTTTGTATACGTCCCTTTCACCTACTTGGTAACCTGGAAGGTACTCTCTGGCAGATTCAACAAGTTTAGTTTTATCTAATTCTTTAAAGATTAAATTAAGCAAGTCTAAATATATGTGTATAGATCTAAGTTGGTCAGGATCTTTGATCTTTTTTGCAGCCACAGATTCTCTACGTATTACACGTTTTAGTTCAGCGTACGTGCCAAGAGGATCTTGCTTTAACAAAGTAAACATAAGGAACTGAATAGTGTTTAACCTTTGACCTAACAATTCAGGTGAATCCGTTTGTAAAC
>CAYTFL010000027.1:0-2992 GCA_964437105.1 Candidatus Woesearchaeota archaeon
CGATTACTCTATACTAAGGAAAAGGTTACAAGAACTAGCTTTCCTAAACAAAGGAGTTTCAATATCTATAGAAGATAAGCGTGAAGAAGATAAGAAAGAAAGTTTTGAATATGATGGAGGAATAGTAGAATTTGTTAAACACATAAACAGAAACAAAGATACTTTACACATCCCTATATACTTTGAAAGTGAACAAGATAAGATTAAAATTGAGATTGCCATACAGTACAACGACAGTTACCTAGAAAACTTATTCTCTTTCGTGAACAATATCAATACTATTGAAGGCGGAACACACGTTGTAGGCTTTTCTACTGCTTTAACAAGAATCATTAACGATTACATTGAAAAAAATATGAAGAACGGTAACAAACTTTCCGGTAGCGATGTTAAAGAAGGTTTGACTACAATAATTTCAATAAAAATTCCTAACCCTCAATTTGAAGGTCAAACTAAAACAAAGCTAGGTAACAATAATGTAAAAGGCTTAGTTTCAAAGGTAGTATACAAAGAATTAGGAACATTCTTCGAAGAAAATCCTAAAGTTGCAAAAACAATCATAGGAAAAGCCCAGTTAGCTGCTAAAGCAAGGGAAGCTTCAAGGAAGGCTAAAGAACTTACTAGAAGGAAAGGAGTATTATCTTCAAGTTCCCTACCAGGTAAGTTAGCTGACTGCCAGGAACGTGACCCAACCAAGTGCGAACTTTTCTTAGTAGAAGGAGACTCTGCTGGTGGAAGTTCAAAGTCAGGAAGGTCAAGATTGTTCCAAGCTATTCTACCTCTAAGAGGAAAGATATTGAACGTTGAGAAAGCTAGGTTCGATAGAATCTTTGCAAACAACGAAATCTCTACAATCATATCAGCTTTAGGTACAGGAATTGGTGACGAGTTTAATATTGAAAAGGTAAGATACCACAAAATCATAATCATGTGTGATGCTGATGTAGATGGTTCACACATAGCATGTCTACTCTTAACCTTCTTTTACCGCTATATGCCTGAACTAATCAAACAAGGTTACGTATACATAGCCATGCCACCTCTATACAAAGTTTCGAAGGGCAAAAAACACTGGTACGTTATGTCCGATAAAGAACTCACAAAATTACAAGAAGAAATAGGAAAGGATGTAGGCTTACAACGTTACAAGGGTCTCGGAGAGATGAACCCTAAACAACTATGGGAAACAACTTTAGACCCTGATGCAAGATACTTAAAACAAGTTTTAATTGAAGATGCAATCGCTGCTGACGAAATGTTTTCCACTTTAATGGGAGATCAAGTAGAACCTAGAAGAGAATTCATTTTCGCTAACGCACAATTTGTAAAGAACTTAGATGTATAAATGGAAGAAACAACTACAGAACGGATAAAGAAACAGCTCATTGAGCAAGAGATGAAAGAATCTTACTTAGACTACTCTATGTCCGTTATTGTAGGAAGAGCATTGCCTGACGTTAGAGACGGGTTAAAACCAGTCCATAGAAGAATTTTATATGCAATGCAGCAAATTGGATTAACATACAACAAATCTTTCAAAAAGTCTGCACGTATTGTTGGGGAAGTTTTAGGTAAGTTCCATCCACATGGAGACACTGCTGTTTACGACACTTTAGTTAGAATGGCTCAGGACTTCTCTTTACGATATCCTTTAATCAATGGCCAAGGAAACTTTGGAAATATCGACGGTGATTCCGCAGCAGCTATGAGATACACTGAGGCAAAACTCGCCAAGATCTCTGACGAACTTTTGACCGACATTAACAAAGAAACTGTAAATTACAAGGACAATTTCGACAGTTCACTCCAAGAACCAATAGTCCTTCCAGCCAAACTACCCAACTTATTGCTAAACGGTTCAACTGGTATCGCTGTAGGTATGGCCACAAACATTCCTCCACACAACTTAACCGAACTATCTAACGCAATCATACACTTAATCGATAACCCTGAATCAGAGATCCAAGAACTATTCCAATTCGTTACAGGCCCAGACTTCCCTACTGGTGGAACCATCTGCGGCAGAAATGGCATCATTAGCGCTTACAAAACAGGCCGGGGCCGGGTAAAGATAAGGGCAAAGAACACAATCGAAGAAAGAAAAAACAAGGAAGCCATTATTATTGACGAAATCCCTTACATGGTCAACAAGACTAACTTGCTAACCAGCATGGCCCACTTAGTCAACCACAAAGTTATTGAAGGCATCTCTGACATTAGAGACGAATCCGATAGAGACGGTATGAGAATAGTAATTGAGCTAAAGAGAGGCGCTGACCCAAACATCACTCTTAACCAACTTTACAAACACACACAATTACAGACCACTTTCGGCATTATCATGCTTGCTCTGGACCACAAACAGCCTAAAGTCATGAACCTTAAAGAGATCTTATCGCACTATATTACCCACAGGAAAGAAGTTATCACAAGAAGAACTCAATTTGATTTAAAGAAAGCTGAAGCACGAGCACATATACTTGAAGGTTTAAGGATCGCTTTAGAAAACATTGATCCAGTAATCAAAGGAATAAAATCTTCAAAGACAGTACAAGAAGCAAAAGACTTCCTAATGTCTACTTACGATTTATCAGAGAAACAATCTCAAGCTATCCTAGATATGAAGTTACAAAAGATCACTTCTCTAGAAACTGAAAAAATCCAAGAAGAATTTAAAGAATTGATTAAAACTATCGCAGGACTTAAAGAGATACTAGCCTCTGAGCAAAGAATATTAGACATTATCAAGAAAGAAGTTACTGAGTTAAGAGATTCATTCGGAGATGATAGAAGAACAGATATAATCGACGCTGAAGAAGACATTGACTTAGAAGATTTGATCCCTGAGGAAGACGTAGTCGTAACAATCACCAAATCCGGCTACGTTAAACGCATGTCAATCGAAGAGTATAAGATCCAAGGTAGGGGCGGCGTTGGCGTAAAAGGCACAGGCATGAAAGAAGAAGACGTTGTCGACGACTTATTCATTACC
>CAYTFL010000027.1:3002-7689 GCA_964437105.1 Candidatus Woesearchaeota archaeon
ACACCCACAACTATTTGTTATGCTTCAGCAGCTCTGGCCAAGTTTACTGGCTAAAAGTTTACCAAATCCCTGAAGGTTCAAGAACCTCAAAGGGTAAAGCTATCATAAACTTACTCAACTTAAAACCTGAAGATAAGATCTCTGCAATCATTCCAATAAGAAAATTTGACGACGAACATTATTTGATAATGAGCACTAAAAAAGGTTTAATTAAGAAAACAAAATTATCTGCATACTCAAGACCTAGGAAAGGCGGCATTGTAGGTATCAACTTAAAGAAAGGCGACGACCTTGTTACAGTAAAACTAACTCCAGGATACTTAAAATTCCTTCTAGGTACAAAGAAAGGTTACGCAATCCGCTTTGACGAAAAGAACGTAAGGGATGTCGGCAGAAACTCTATGGGCGTACGTGGTATTAAGTTAGGTAAAGGTGACGAAGTCATCGGAATGGAAGTAGCTATAGAAAGAGGCGATTTACTAACAATCACAGAGAACGGTTACGGTAAAAGGTCTCCAATCATAGATTATAGGTTAATTAACCGTGGCGGTAAAGGAGTTATTAACATAAAAACTAGTGAAAGAAACGGCAACGTTATCGGCATTAAAACTGTAAAAGAAGAAGATGAGATCATGGTCATGTCAAGGAACGGCATCGTCATCAGAATCCCAGTAAAAAGCGTATCACAGATAGGCAGGAATACCCAAGGTGTAAGAATAATGAAGTTAAGAAAAGGTGACAAAGTAACTTCTATTGCTAGGGTAAGATTGAGTAATGGATAGTTTTATATACTACTTCTAAAAACCATTTTATTACAATGAATAAAGAAATTAACCTAGAATATTGCCTTAAGGCTGAAGACGCTTCAACAACTCACAAAAGAATACAAGGATTAATTGAATTAGGAGTTGGAATCAAGAGAATAGAAGAACCGCCTAGTTCAACGTCACCGAATTATGTAGCTACCCTTTGCATCCAAGCTTTCCCTGATGGCGGATACGAATATGTTAGTAAAAGTAAAAACGACAAACTTACTCCTTTCCCTAAAGCCTTTGATATCCAGCCAGATGATAACGAAAGATTCTGGCATCAAGACCACTACATAGTAGACCCAAGAGGGAATTGGCACAAGTTCAATTTACCATCAATAGAAAAATACTTGTAACTAACGCAAAGCTAACGCACCAACTACATATTTTTTTAATATTGGTATATTATCCACATTAGTCAACTTTCCCATGATCACTTTAGGCCTAATATAAAACTCTCTCATGGCTCTACGTTGCATATCCTTAATCTCTTTAGAACTCCTACCATGCGCAGTCCACGCCAACTCCATTTCAGAATATCCGGACCACGTCAAATACTTATCCCAATCATTCTTATCAACATGAAACTTGCCCCACTTCTCAGCCTCATCAAACAACTTCGTACCTGGATACGGTGTAGTAATGGTAAACTGCGCCCAATCCGGATCCAACTCTTTAGCAAACTCAATAGTAGCCTCATCATCTTCAATAGTAGACCCAGGCATACCCACCATAAAATACGCTCTCGTTTCAATACCTAACTCTCTGCACCATTTGAAAGCATCACGCACAATTTCAATACTAGTATCCTTCTGCACATTATCCATCAACTTCTGCGTACCACCCTCCACACCAAAATGCATACCCCAACACCCAGCTTCCTTCATTTTTTTTAACAGATCATAATCAACAAGATTCGCTCGAGTAATACAATCCCATATAACCTTCTTGTGCAACCCCTCCTTTATCATAGCCTCACACAATTCTAAAGTTCTATCCTTTTTTAGAGTAAACGTATCATCTCTCAAAAGAATCTCTTTAGCACCATACTCTTCCACCAAAACTTTCATTTCTTCAATAACTCTATCTACAGAATGCATTCTATATCCTGATTGAGCAGTCGCACAAAACAAACAACGGTACGGACAACCTCTCGTAGTAATCATTGTGTACGCTGGCAACCGTTTATGGTAAGAAACTGAAGGGCGGTACTGCCTCATGTCAATTAAACCCCTATCGGGCATAGGAAAATAATCTAAATCCTTAACCTTTTCTCTCTCTTCCTGCAAAATGATCTCACTACCTTCTTGGTACGCCACACCTTTGATATCTTTTTTATCCCTTTGTCCATCCCACCATTCAAGGATTTCCAGGAACGTAACTTCCGCTTCACCCTTAGTAACAATATCAAAGTAAGGATCTTCCGCACTTTCCTTAGGCCTAAGTGTTGCATGCGTCCCTCCAACCACTGTTAAAGTCTTAGGACTAACCTTTTTCACCAACTTACAAACAGACTGCGCCTGCGAATACATCATTGTTAGTAAGACCACGCCCACGGCATCATATTTCCCCTCCCTAATCTTGTGTTCTAACTCCTCAACAGGTATACCTAACGCTTCACAATCAAGAACTTCACACTCATGCCCATGTTTATTCAGAAACGTTGCTATATATAACAAACTTAACGGCTCAGACTTAGGCCCCACTTTTTTACCCAACTTTTTCCAATATCCATTATCCATAGAAGGCATTATCAGCAATATCCTCATGAGAGAATTTCCTAGTGATAAGCTTTATAAACATTATGCTTCTCCATTCTAAGCTATGTCAACGATTACTACAGAAAGGTTAAGCAAATATGAGAATATTACCAAGGAAGCTCTTAAAGTAGCTAAGGAATCTGGTAATAGGTTAGCTAATTCTGATGACATAAGAACAGATTTCTTGGACATGATTGAACGTTATGTTAGAGATGCCAAACATTTTGAAGAGCAAGGTGATATCGTGAACGCTTTCGCAGCTTTAAACTACGCTCACGGTTGGTTAGACGCCGGCGCAAGGATAGGTTTGTTCGATGTTAACGATTCTAGGCTGTTTACAGTTGATGGAAAAGAATAAAAAAGAAAGAGTCTTCTAAAAACACATGAAAACAGTGGTGATCTCTGTAGGCGGCTCATTAATCTACCCCAAGGTTGTAGACACTAAGTTTCTTAAAGCCCTAAAACCAATAGTAAGAAAAGCCTCAAAGAAGTACAAGATTGTTATAGTAACAGGCGGCGGTTTCATTGCAAGGGACTACATCCACGCTTTGAACAAACAATCAGTCTTACAACAAAATTTGATAGGCATCGCTTGCACCAGAGTTAATGCACAACTACTATCATCTTACATAGGAGACTGTAACGATAAGATACCAACTTCATTGAAAGAAGTAAAGAAACTAGCTAAACGTTACCCGATTGTCATCACCGGCGGTTTAAAGGCAGGCACAACATCTGACGGCACAACAGCTAATATTGCCAAACTACTGAAAGCTGACATACTCATCAACATGACTAACGTCAAAGGACTGTACGATAAAGACCCTCGGAAATATAAAACTGCTAAATTCATTAAAGAAATCTCTCACAAAGACTTTAAGCAAATGATGGACAAAGTGAAAGCAAAGCCTGGCCAACATTTTGTGTTAGACCAAACAGCCACAAAGATTTGCAGACAAAACAACATTAAAGCCATCATCATTAAAGGTAATAATAACCTAGAAAAACTACTTTCAAACAAAAGATTCACTGGCACAACTATTTCTTAGCTCTCTTCTTCCTTTTCTTAACTTTCTTCTTCTTAGAAACTTTCTTTTTACGCTTCTTAACAACCTTCTTATCTTCCTTATGCTGCTGCCATTCAACGTACGAAACAACTGCTATTATCAATAATAGAATCAAACCTAAAGCTAAAGCAATATAACTCTGTGTAGCTTCTTCTTCCAATTCTGAAAGATCAGCTGCTCCCATCACATTCGTTGAAGACGTCTTCTTTACTTCCTCAGCATTCTTCGTAGCTATGTATATTCCATCACAATTTTCTTCCTGGTCACACAATCCAAACTCTTCATTATACACTGGGCAACATACTGAGTACGCACAATCATCATCCGTCTGACACAGCTCTTGTTCAAAATCAATACTATAGAAACCAGTAATCCCAGTACCCACCAACAAGATCCCCACAAATGCTAAAGCAATCGTCAACGTCTTTTCATACATCAACCTTCTATGAGCCTTTAATCTTTTTAAATGTTTCCTAGATCAATTTCAAACAGCAACCTTTAAATAAACCACACATTCCTTTCTTCACATGATAATCATTGTTACAGGCACACCTGGCACCGGCAAAACATTACTAGCCAAAGCTATAGCAAAAAAGAAAGGTTTCACATATCTAGATGTTAACGAAATAATTAACAAACACAACTTAATCGAAAGTTTTGACAAAGAAAGAGACACTAACGTTGTAAACGAAGAAAAGTTAAGCCAAATATTAATCAACTTAATCAAAGAACATAAAGATTTAGTGATAGACTCACACTTATCCCACGAAATACCAAAAGAATACGTAGACAAATGCTTTGTAACCAAATGTGATCTGAAAGAACTAAAGAAACGTTTAGAATCTAGAGGTTATTCTAAAGAAAAGGTTAAAGAAAACGTTGACGCAGAAATCTTCGACATTTGTTTCAATGAAGCCACAGAAAACGGACACAAGGTTACAGTAGTAGACACAACCAAAAGAACTCCTGAAGAACTAGCAAATGAAAACTGTTGAAACAAAGGACGGCTCACTAACCTTCTACAATCCAGACTACGATGAACACTACCATT
>CAYTFL010000028.1:0-7545 GCA_964437105.1 Candidatus Woesearchaeota archaeon
CATCTCAACGGTTGCTTTATGGACAGATATAAGTGGCACTTGGGCGCAAACTACCGACCCGCTCTCAGTACTCGGCGCTGGCGACGTAGAAATTTCACTTGTTGACATGCTTTCCGCTGGCTCTTACAACTGGAACTGTTTAGTCACAAACTCTAACGCAGAATCATCTTACGCAAGCAGCAACAACACTTTCAACGTTAGCATGATAAACTTCTTATCCGACATTCCCAACTTTACTTGGGACGAGGACTCAACAAACAGCGACGCTTTCGATCTTGACACATACTTTGACAACGCGGTATCATACATAGCTTCTTCAACAACTTACATCACAGTAACTATCGACGATGATAATGAAGTAACCTTTGTACCTCTAACAAACTACTCAGGTTCTGAAGAAATTACATTCACTGCAAACGATGCTGGCGGTTCAACAACTAGTAACACTGTAACATTAACCGTAACCAATCATAACGACCCACCAGTTTGGTTAGAAGACATAGATGATCAAAACATTAAGGTAAACGAAGACTTAGTCATGGGCGTATCCACCTACTTTGGCGATGTAGATGGAAATGAAACTCTTAACTACACGATCACAGCCAGCCATTTCGAACTAATAAGAGAAGAAAACAGGATTTTAACAATAAGGCCACAAACTGACTGGGAAGGTCAAGACAATATTAGCATTACTGCTACAGACGGCTCTTACAGTGTTGAAAGCAACTACTTCGTTGTAACCGTCGGCGCAATAGCAACTGTAGAAACTTCTGACAACAACGCACCCGAGTTCAATGTGGTTGATCCTGACCCTAGTGATTCACAAAATTTAGGCGTAGGAGAAAGTTTAGACTTCGGCATATCTATTTCGGATGACGACGGCGACGACTTAACCATCGCATGGTACGTTAACGAAGAAGAGCAAGACTCTGACGAAGAGGCCTTCACGTTCACACCTGAAGAAGAAGGCACTTACACAATAAAGGTAGTAGTCTCTGACGGCACCACAGAAGTCTCTGAAGAATGGACAATCACTGTAGGCTCTAGCTTCTTAGAAGATGAAGAAGAATCTGTTGAGGAAACGATTATAGGAGAAGGTGAAGAAACCTCTGAATGTGGAAATGATATCGCAGAATCTGGTGAAGATTGCTCAAACTGCCCTTCAGACGTAGTTTGCGACTCAGGTTATACGTGTGAAGACGGCGTCTGCGTAGAAAAAGGCAACTCCTTGAAAGCCATCGGCATTTTCCTCATAGCAGTCATCTCACTAGTCATAATCGGAATCTTATTATACTACTTCACAATCCTTAGAAAGAGTGGAAAAGGACCTGCTTCTCAAGTAAGGCTATAAAAAAATGATTACAGATACAGAAATTAAAGAAATCCGTAAGATATTAAAGAAATCTATTAACCCTATTTACTTATTCGACGACGACCCTGACGGCCTATGTTCATTCTTAATCTTAAGAAACTACACTCAAGAAGGTAAAGGTATTGCTATCAAAGGTAAACTGGATGAAGACTTCGCTGAAAGGTTAAAATACATGGGCGGCGATTTGATAGTTATTGTTGACGTCCCTGTATTAGACCAAGAATTCGTTGACCAAGTTTCACTTCCTATATTATACATAGATCACCACGAACCTTTAAACCTTGAAGGAAACATACATTACTATAATCCAAGAAAAGAAAATGACGAAGATAACAGATCAACTTCCTACTGGGCTTACCAGATTACAAAGAAAGACTTATGGTTAGCAATGATAGGCGTTGTTAGCGACTGGTCTATCCCCGACTTCACTGACAAGTTTAACAAAAAGTATCCAGGTTTACTACCTAAAGACATTAAAGATCCTGGCGAAGCAATATTCGATACGGAGTTAGGTAAATTGATAAGAATCTTTGGCTTCACACTCAAAGGAAAAAATGATGTTCGTAAATCTTGCCTAAGAATCTTGACACGCATTGAAAGCCCTAACGAAATTCTTAAGCAAGAAACTCCGCAAGGTAAGTACATATATAGACACTACGAAAAAATGAACAAACATTATGAAGCTTTATCTAAAGAAGCTTTATCTACTGAGGAAAATGGTAAAGTCTTAATCTTCACCTACCCTTCTATTCAACACAGTTTTACCGGCATTCTTGCTAACGAACTAAAGTACCACCACCCTGACAAAGTTGTTTTGATAGGCAGAGTAAAAGACGACGCAGTCATCATGAGCATTAGATCTGATCAGAAGATAGAACTTCCCCCAATCATAGAAAAATCATTAAAAGGTTTAAATGGTAGAGGCGGCGGACACAGATACGCCTGCGGCGGCTGGGTACACAACGACGATTTCTCCAAGTTTATTAAACGTTTTAAGAGATATGTCAACAAAGCTTAAATATTACCACTTCTCTTTTTAATTCATGGCAGCAAAATATTTGTTAGATTGTTACACTAAGGAATTTGAAACCAAGGTCAAAAAAGTTACTGACGGCAAATACATTGTGTTAGAGGAAACTTACTTTTATCCAGTCAGCGGTGGCCAACCTCACGACACTGGCAAGATTGGAGAGTATGAAGTAGTATTTGTAAAAAAGTTCGGAGATGATATCTCACACGAAGTTTCTAAAGAAGGTTTAAAGGTCGGCGATACAGTCAAATGTGTAATAGACTGGGATAGAAGATACACTTTTATGCGTTATCACACAGCTGCTCACATACTATCCAATGTTATTACAAAAAACACTGGCGCATTAATCACAGGAAACCAACTATCATTAGACAAAGCTAGGATAGATTTTAGCCTAGAAAATTACGATAAAGATCAATTGATAGGATACATTGACGAAGCTAACAAGATTGTTGAAGAAAGTAGGCCTATTCACTTATCTCTATTAACTAAGGAAGAAGCTAAAGAAGAGTTAGGAGATAACTTTACAACTTTGGCCAAAGGTTTTGATGAAAGCATCACTGAGGTAAGGATTGTAGAAATTGAAGGTTTCTGGAAAGAAGCTTGCGGCGGCACTCACGTAAAAAACACTAAAGAATCTGGCAAGCTAGAGTTTCTTAAAGCTAAAAATAAAGGTAAGAATAACAGAAGAGTTGAGTTTGTATTAAAGAATTAAAATAGAAGCTATTCCTCTTTATTCAACAACCAAAACCACACAGGCCGAATTTTTACTTTCTTTCCATCAACAATCTTATTCTCAAACTGTGTATCAGTAAGCAGTAGCCCTTCCTTTAGTTTATACTGCTCAATTGCTTCAAGCAAACCACCAAATTCTCTCTTTTCATTACTTTTCTTTAGAACTTTTGTTACTTGTATAGCTTGTACAATCTTCCGCCTCTCTCTCACAACGAAATCACACTCAAATTTGCCTCTATGATAATAGAAATCTTTTCCCTTCCTCTTCAACTCAAGAAAGACTTGATTCTCTAACATTCTTCCCCAATCTTCAGTTGCTTTAAACCCTATTGCATTAACCATTCCCGTATCTATACCATAGACTTTAGATTGAGTTGTCGTTTTCTCTTTAATTGAAGTTGAATATTTATCAAGGTACATGAAAAGGTAGGCAAGTTCTAAATCACTCAAGTACTCCTGTAAAGTATTAATAGAAATTTTATGCACATTCTTAGTCTTAGTCAATGAAAGCAACTTACCAGCATTAGTCGCTAAATATACTCCTACTTCCTTCAATACTCTTGCATTCCTTATCTTAAACCGTTCTACTATATCTTTGTATATAACATGTTCATAGTACTCAATTAATCTTTCTTTCGGCTCTTCCTCATCAAAAAATTGAGGTATAGCGCCTTCTTCAATATACTTCTCAAAAACATTCTTTATCTTGTTTCGTTTCCGTTCCAAAAGAGCATAATTAGTACCCTCCAACTTTATACCATAATACTCTAAATATTCCTGAAAGGAGAATGGAAGCACTTCTATTGTTGCAACTCTACCAGTTAGTAAGGTACCTATTTCTTTGGAAAGGAGTTTTGCATTGGACCCTGTCACTATCAGCTTCATCTTTTTCTCTCTATCATACAAAGTCCTTAAGAACCGTTCAAACCCAGGAATGTTTTGAACCTCATCTATAAAAAAGTAGGTAGGTTTATCTGGATTTACTTTCTCTCTGTAAACTTCTAAGATCTCTTCAAGCAGTTTTAGAGAGTAATTATCAAGGAAGCGATAATCTTCTAAGTTAACATTGAGGATCTGTTCCTTCTTTACCTTCAACCTAGCCATAATTTGCCGCAATAGAACTGTTTTACCTGCCCTCCTTGGCCCTTTTATTACAAGAATAGCCTTTGATCTAATAGCGCTATCGCTAAGATATTGTTCTCTAGGTACTGTATCATCGTCAAATGGTCTGTCCCAGTAGTTTTGTTCTCTTAAAATTGTGAACAATTTGTCTTTTTCCATGACTTTAATCATACTTCCCTCCTTTATATACTTTATCATTATACTGATATAATCTGGCTAGAATTGTATCACTATACTGATAAAGCTATTTTACCCTCTACATTCAAAAATCCCATTTGTAGTGGGTAAGACCTATACTAAAAGCAACAGTATAGCCAACCCCAAGAAACATCCTAAACTGATGTAAGGCATAGCTGGATAAAACTTCTTCTTATCACCTTTCACAAATAAAGCAAACAACATTAATCCTGCACACAATGGTATGATATACGTCCTCCAATCTAATAACCCTAAACTAAATTGCGCCATCGCCACGCCTGCAAACAATAACGGAAATCCCATATCTCCCCCACCTAATATTGCCACATTCTTTTCATAAGGTACTAAAAGCCCAGCAAACACTTTCGCCTTACCTTGCGACTTAGCCAACTTCACCATATGTTTAGTTTTACGTACTGCAATATAGTCATACAGAGATATTAACAATAGTAACACTGAAATCGTAATGATATTCAATAAAGGTACAAAGATGGCTGCCAACGCACCATAGATAAAAAGCTCGGTAAGGTTATGCAATATCACGTTCGGTTTAAACACTCGCCATAACGCGAATATAACAGCTAACACAATGGCTGCTATCTCATTAATAAACACTGCCAAACTTATCATCAACGTAAAGAACACTGATAGTAGGAACCATATCCTCCATAAAGTGAACAGTTCAAGTTTTAACAACAGTAAAGCTATCGCTGTCGCTACCAGTATGAATATGAATATCGAAGCAAACGAAGTATTTTCTTCTAGTTCAGGCCTTTCAATGTTCAAAGGCAAAGTCTCTTCAGCTACATAATGTGAAGTGATGACTAACCCGATTATTTGCGTGAGAAAGAACAATCCTAATAACAATAAAGTAACCTTATAATTATGCTTCATACTGTTTATACTAGGATTTGAGTTTAAATATCTTTCTTATGATTAAGAATTATTAATCCAAAAAAGAATAAAAGAATTAAAACTTATTTTGAGGTATACCATTTGGCAAATAGATTAACACTTCCTTTCTCAAATCTTCCTTTCCTAAATCTATCAACCCATCACCAAAAGCTCCTTTACCTCTTAACTTACTACCAGCTCTTTGATAACCTTCCTGATCCAAAATCATTCTAACATACTCTGGATCTAATATTTCTCCAGCAGGATCAGGTTGCGCTCTTAACATGTCAGCAAACTGACCAACTAAATTCTGGTAAGCTACTTCAACTGCCGCTTGACTAGGTTTACCTAAGCAAACAGTTTCATCACCTAAAACAACTTCAGTAATACCAGATCTTTGACTTGCCACCCTACGCGCTTTTTCCCACAAAGCTCCACTAACCTCTTGAACATGTGCTTCTACACCAGCTAATGGATCAGCTACAAAAGGAAGTACGTATTGTCTTTCAATATCCTCTTTATACTTATCAAGTATACTAATCCCTTTTCCAAGCAGATTTTTATCTTCATTACTCATTTTTTGATTACCTCACTATTTCTGGCCAACTTCAAGTATATAAACCTTTCCAAAAAACCACCAAATTCGCCTAAAACAGCCAAATATCCACTTCTCAGACAATAAAAAGTTACTACTTACAGGTTGCAAATAACCGAAACATTTATATACTACTTCTTTATCCTAAATAGTGGTGATTGGAGAAAAAAATGATTGTAAACGAGGAATTTTTGAAGAAACTGAGAGGATCTTTCGATCTTAATATTTATGAAGTAAAGGTATGGACAGCTTTGCTTTCACGAGGCGTAGCTACAGCTGGTGAGCTAGCAGACATTTCTAGCGTACCTAGAAGCAGAAGTTATGACGTTTTAGAGAACTTAGAGAAAAAAGGTTTCATCATAATGAAGTTAGGTAAACCTATCAAATATATTGCAGTTAAACCTGAAGAGATTCTAAAGAGAATAAAGAAAAAGGTAAAAGATAACGCTGACATCCGTCTTAAATCATTGGACAAAGTTAGCGACACTGATATCTATCAAGAAATCGAACTTTTATACAATCAAGGTATTGACAAAGTTGAACCTGCAGACCTTTCCGGCGTATTGAAAGGTAGAAAAAATGTTTACGATCACCTAAAAACAATCATTTCTAATGCAGATTCAAGTGTTAATATCATGACAACTGACAAAGGTTTGTTAAGAAAGATTGACCTCTTAAAGAATGTTATTAAGAGAGCTAAGACTAAGGGCGTAAAGATTAAGATCGTTGCACCTGTAAAAGAGCTATCCTTCATACCTAAAGAAGTAAAGGATGCTGTTGAGTTACGTTCTACTGATGATAAGACAAAAGCTCGTTTTGTTTTAGTAGATGGTAAAGAATTAGTTTTCATGCTTGCAGATGATCAAGACGTTCACGAAGCATACGACATGGGCGTTTGGGTAAAAACCCCTTACTTCACTAACGCACTGCACCAGATGTTTGAATTCAACTGGAAAGGTTTGAAGAGGTTGTAAGATGAGAGACAATGAAAAGATACCCACTGATGAAATCAAAAGAAAACTTCTTGGCCTAAGAAATGACCCTAAAATAACAGATAGAATTTATTTATGCTTTGCAGAAGAATTAGCTAATGCGCTAGGAGATTCAATTACCCCTTTGGGCTTCACTAACCAAGCAGCACTAATTGTTGAAAGCTTCAGAACTTGTGACTGGAGATCTTATCCCTTTGGTCAAGCCCCTATTTATGCTGGACAACTTGAAATAGAATATATCTTACTACACAAAAGGATTCCTCGTCTTTCTGAACAAGTTGGAACAGAAGAATTTGGGGAAGCCGTAAGAGAAGTTTACTCTGAATATTTCGGCAGACCCACAATTAAAGGAAGAGAGTTGTAAGATGCCATATGAGCCTGAGCAAATTAGAGAATACATGGACCTTTGTGTTATGTTGGGTAATTTAGAACCCGCTACTAGAAATCTAGAAGCTTATAGGGGGTTAAAGAATCTTTTTAATTTTGAAGAAACATATAAAATATTTAAAGCAGACATGTCAAGAAAAAGAGCAACTCTTTTAAGAGCCAAAAGGCTTGCTGACGGTGTCCCTCAAGAACTTCGCACGGACATGTTTGAAGAATCTAT
>CAYTFL010000029.1:0-7499 GCA_964437105.1 Candidatus Woesearchaeota archaeon
CGGTTGGTTAATCATTACATTTTCAACAACAGAGTTAAGACTATCCACTACACCTCTCAAACTTGCGTTGATCAGGTGCTTAATCGGCGTTTCGAATGACGCTCTGGCTAATACCGACTCTTTATGCGCAGTTATACCGCTCCGAGTCACACCTTTAACTTCTCCTCTATGTGTCATTAGGTCAGCGATGAACATAATGTGTCTAATATCAATGTCTAAACCTTGCTCTTGGATAACTTTAGACGCTTCTTCAATGATAATCTGTCTAGCTGCTTCAACCCCTAGAACTTTCCTTATCTCGAATATATGGTTCGATATGGATTTTGTATAATCCACTTCAGGAATCTTATACACTTCATCTAGGTTTGCACCAGACGCAAACAACATAATCTCATTATTCTCTCTCTTCGGCACAACTTCTGTTACACCTTTAACACCTTTAATCTTAATTTGCTTAAGCTTTTCTTTGATGGTGTACAACGCTGGCAACCCTGGGCTAGAATCTTTATTCTTAACAGCTGCAATATAACGTCCATCTTTCTCGCTAAAATCTATTGTTTTCATTCCATCCTTGATAATCCTAAACGCTTCCGCTTCAACAATACCTAGGTCTCTCAACCTTTTCTTGTTAAACACAAACTCAATATGCAGTTTTAGCAAGTTGATTGACACTTCAGAAAGCACTTCATGAACTTTAATCTCTTTAATCTTCGCAATAATCCTTTCCAGATGCTTCTCTTCTTTATTATACGGTTTATTCAAATAAATCAACATTAACGGCGTACTAGGCAACTTCCTCGCGTCAAAGATTTCAATCAAACGCGGCAAACCTAGTGTAACATTCACTTCGGTAACACCTGCAAGGTGGAACGTCCGTAATGTATTATGGACGACTAACCCATTAAACGTAGTAAAGGTCTTATTACCTGGAACGCTTAAGTCATAAACATACTTGTGCTTATAATCTACATACTCAATGCTTGTTATTTCATCCCAGATAATATCTGCTTCAAGCATTTGCTGCATTATCTTCAGCTCAGCGTTAATATCTATCTGCTTCTCTTCCGCTAACTGTTCAAATTTATTCATATAACGCTCAAGTGTACTTCTTCCAATCTTTTGCCGTTTAGTAAAATTATTAACATACCTAGTGTGCATTCCTAGCTTCTTCGCTACATCATAGAACAAATTGTCAAACCCAGAAATCATTTCTACTTGATCTAGAGTGTACGCTTTTTCTTGGCGAGCTACTGCTACCAACTCTGCTAACGCTTCCTTCTTGTGAAGAATATCAAACCCTATAGAACTTTGAAACAACTCGGCATACTTGTAAGGAATAACTAACCACCACTGATCCTTATTATCTTGTGAAATTCTAGAGAAGATTCCAAACCTATTCAAAAGGATTGAAATTCCTCTAATTAATTCTTCCGAGCCAGAGCTAGATCTAATCATTTTTCTATCAACGGTAATGTTTCCATCACCATCAAAATATCCTCGCAATAACCCTTTAACAAACTCTTCTTTTGCACTATAAGCAAACTGCGGAACGGTTTTATTATACGATCCAGTTTTACAAGTTTTTCTTAATAATTCTGCTAACAACGTTGCATTAACTTTAAAGTCTCTAGATTCTGCAAACCCTCTATGGTGCCACTCTTCTTTGAAATCCAACCCTATCTTAGTAATAAACTCTCTTGCATTAGCAATGAAATTATCATCAGTATTTGATATATTAACTTGCCCTTCTGAAACATTACCTTCAGCTAAATACGCACCAATAAACCATCCAAAAGATTCATTCAATTCTAGTTTGGCAGGTATAGGCTTTGCTGATGGTCGATTACCAACTACCATCCCGTCTTTTTCCTTTCTCTTAGTATACTCTGTTACAGAAATGCACTCGGTACAATGCTCTGGCAAATATCTCATAGCTGGAATCCTATTGCCAACGGTTAAATCCTTTCCAGCCACAGATACAACTTTATTATTCTGTCTAGTTACAAATGAATGATAGTCAGTAGCGGTAACACTTCTCCCTGACCGTGTTTTAATTTGCAATAATTGTTCTGGTGCTCTTACCCTATTTAATGCGAGGAGGTTGGACCATACAAGCTTTTCATCTTTCCCCATGCTTAATACTTCAATCTTTTCAGGGATATTGCTATAAATTTCATAACCATTAATCATTTTTGTTTGTACTTTCTGGAATACACCATCAACAAACTCACCAATTTTCATGACTTGTATTTTTCCCGCTATTTTCAATAACACTTTTTCATCCTTAGCGACACACATCTGCGTACCCGGTTCTCCGAACGATTCTGCGGTAATTATTCCGATAGCTTCACCCGCCTGAATCTTTGCATACTCATACTTTTCTAGTAACGAGTCAAACACTTTCTCCATTTGCACTTTGGTAAGTTTAACATTCTTACACTCTTTCTTTGCATTCTCAATTAGCAAAGCCGGTATCTTTCCTTCATACTTTTCTGCAATCTTGTCAATCATTTTTTCTTCTTCACTTCCGCAATTATTTTCTTAATGTTAATCGTACCATTCTCACTCTTTGAAACATCGATCATATCATCACCATACGTAAATTGTATGATTGTTTGGTTAGCATCCCTTACAGTACCATCATACTCAACTTTAAGGTCTTGTAAAGCGTTCGCCAACCTTCTATATAAGTAACCAGACTTAGGCGTACGTAAAGCAGTATCCATTAAAGAGTCTCTTCCAGTCATTGCGTGGAAATAAAACTCTACCGGGTTTAACCCATTCCTATAACTATGCCTTACAAACCCTCTCGCTAACGGACTCCTGTCCCATTCTTTGAACAATGATAATGTTCTATTCTTATAACCTTTCTCTACTCTCTTCCCACGTAAAGCTTGCTGCCCTACTAAAACACTAGTCTGTGCTAAGTTCAACACTTTTCCTTTCCCTGCTCTAGACATAATAATCGCATTGTTTGTATCAGATACAGAATCTTGGATCAACTTACCTGCAGAGTTCCTAGCTTCGTTTAATTTCTGCATGATCATCAGCTCTAGCGTTTCTTCTGGCGTCTTACCCGAGAAACTTTGCAACTTCCTTTGGTTAAACAAATCGATCGTATTATTCACTGAATCGATTGACCTTTTAATCAATCCTTTAGCTTTAGCTCTAACATCGTCAGGGATGTCTGCGTCAGCTGTCCTGATTGTAAACCCTCTCTTTTGCAGGTACGCAATACCTAGCTTAAAGATTAAACCAAATATATGTACACTTTCTTCCTCTGAATACATTCTGTGGATATCTCTTAGAAGTGTACCATTACCTTCACCTATCGTCTTCGGATCAATCTGTCCAGATATCATCTGCCCATTTTCTACAACCACATCTTCATAAACAAAGTTAAAGTTCTTAGGCAACAATACTGAGAAGATTTCTCTTCCGCTAACATTCTGTTTAAACTTGTTAAACGACTCTACATCTTCTACACCAATGCTTAGCAACATAGATACTGCGTCAGCTTTTGGTAAAGTGGTCTTCTCTTCAGTTAATAGATAGTTTCCTGTGACAGAATCTTCAATACATCCAATAATGTTTAGTCCATCTCTTGGACTCATAATCTGCGTTTCTACTTCCATCAATATTTCTGCTTCAGCCCTTGCTTCTTCAGTCTGAGGCAAGTGCAAGTTCATCTCATCTCCATCAAAGTCTGCGTTATACGGGTTACATACACTTGGGTTCATCCTAAAAGACTTACCTGGTAACACTCTAACTTTATGGCACATAATAGACATTCTGTGCAGACTAGGTTGACGATTAAATATTGAAACATCTTTATCTAACAAGTGTCTGTGCACAACTTGTCCTGGCGCTAACTCTTCTAAGATCACTTCTTGCGTTTCCGGACTAATCTTTTTCTTCTTATTTCCATCGATCACATAATTTGCTCCAGGGTAAATCTTTGGTCCATTCTTGATAAACTTCTTTAACCACTCAATGTTCCACTCTGTCACTCTTTCTGGCACAGTCAACTCCATTGCAACTTTGAACGGCACACCTACTTCGTTAAACTCTATCTTTGGATCAGGGGAAATAACTGTCCTTGCCGCATAATTAACTCTCTTTCCTGCAAGGTTATTCCTAAACCTTCCTTCCTTACTCTTAATCCTTTCAGTAATAGTTTTCAACGGCTGCCCTGATCTATGTCTAGCTGGCGGCACTTGCGCAATATTATTATTAAAGAACGTTGTCACGTGATACTGCAGCAAATCCCATAAATCTTCAACAATGATTTCTGGCGCACCCGCGTTAATATTTTCGAACAACCTTTGATTAATCCTAACAATATCACTCATCTTGTGAGTTAGATCATCTTCAGCCCTTTCTCCACTTTCTAAAGTGATAGAAGGTCTCATAGTAACCGGCGGGATAGGGAAGATTGTAAGTACCATCCACTCTGGCCTTGCTGACTTAGGATCAACTCCAATCAAAGCACTTTCTTCATCTCTAACCTTTTCAAACCTTTCTAAGATTTCAATTGGACTAATCCTTTTCGTATCTTCAAAGAATGAACTAGGCTTCTCAAACTTAACAATCTCTCTTTTAGCATTACAGTGCGGACACTTCTTAACATTTTTCGCGTTAGTTCTAACCAACTTATTCAACTTCTGCGACAATTCTGTTTTCCCTTCTTTCTTGAACGTTTCTAACTTAGCTGAATACTTAGCAATAGTAGACTCTTCTAACATCAACCTACTACATTCTCTACACGTACTTTGTAAGAATGCATAAATTGCTTTGATATAACTAATATGAAGCACTGGTCGACCTAGTTCAATATAACCGAAGTGTCCTGGACACTCTTTCAGCTTTCCGTTACAGGTTCTACATCTCAATCCTGGATCAATCACTCCTAACCTTGTGTCCATTAATCCACCTTCAACCGGATAACCTTCCTTATCATACAATTCAGGAGTCACTACCTTAACATAAGCCATCTTCTTAATTTGTTGATGTGACAATAGACTGAAACTGATACTGTCAACCTTTTTGTATACGTTTACCATTTTAGTACTTGTTTTTCAACTTCATTTTTGGATATATGTTTAACGATCTTAGTTCGTCTAGCAACAGTTTGAAAGCGTAACTCATTTCTACTGAGTTAACTTCTACGTTAGCTCCACATTTTGTACACTGCGCCCTCTTCTTCAACCAATCATAGATTGCTACCATTCCACACCCTTCACAGATGTTTAGCACAGTCTTGTCTGAATCAAACCTTTCTTTTAACAACATTGACGCACCATGCGCTACTAAACAATCTTTCTCCATCTCTCCTAACCTTAATCCCCCACCAACACTACGCCCTTCGATAGGCTGTCTTGTTAGCAACTGGATCTTTCCTGACGCTCTCGCATGCATTTTGTTTGCAACCATGTGCATCAGTTTTAAGTAATACATGTTTCCTACAAAGATTGTAGCTGTAAACTCTTCACCTGTAACACCATTATACATTTTTTCCGTACCATCTTCTCTGAACCCTCACTCTAACAGGTTAACTCTCAAATTTTTCTCAGATTCTGCTGAAAATGTTGTACCGTCGATATTCCTTGCTTCAAGCGCACCAACTTTTCCACCAATAACTTCAATCAAGTGCGAAATTGTCATCCTCGAAGGGATAGAGTGCGGCGAAAATATCAAGTCTGGCACAATACCTGACGCAGTGAACGGCATATCTGCCTGCGGCAATATTCTTCCAATAACTCCTTTCTGTCCATAACGTGAGGCAAACTTATCACCTGGCTCAGGTATCCTCATATGTCTTAACCTAATCTGTACAAGTTTATTCCCTTCCCCATTCTCAGTGACTACAACCATATCTACTACACCTTGCTCACCGTGTTTAACTGCAACAGAACTTTCTCTTCTTGTGTTAGCTGCAATGCTAAACTCTTCCATTTCTCCTAAGAACCTCGGCGGCGAAGTTTTCCCAATTAAAACATCATCTTCTTTAACAGCTGCTTCTGGATAAACTATACCATCATCTTCTAAGAACCTATAATCTTCTTCTGACCTATACGCCTTCACTTCTTTATCCGGGATAGAAACTTCATCGATCAATCCTCCTTGATATCTTAACTCTTCTGCGTTGTAAGGCTTGAAGTAGAACGACCTTGCAAACCCTCTCTGCACGGATCCTTCGTTAATAATCAACGCGTCCTGCATATTATATCCATCATAACTTAGCAACGCTATCGTAATATTTTGCCCTGACGGATGTTTATCAAACTTAACTTGATCATGCATAAAAGTTTTCACTATCGGTGCTTGCGGATACTGTAACAAACTTATATTTGTGTCCATACGTAGTAAGTAGTTTGTTGCATACATACCTAAAGCTTGCTTCTGCGTCTTAGACCCTCTGTTCAGTCTAGCACTCTGTCCAAAGTTTGCATACGGTACTAACGAAGTTGTCAGTCCTAAGATACCTAACGGATCAATCTCTAAATGCGTATGATCTTTTGTAATATCTTTCTCGTTCAATGCAACATAAGTATTCTCTTCCTCGCTCGCATCCAGATATTCAATAATCCCTTGCTCAACCAGGTCTTTCCATTTAAGGTCACCGTTCTCTAACTTTTCAGTAACTTCCGGTGTAAGTAACGACTTCCCATTCTCGACGATAATAAGCGGCCTTCTCACTCGACCTGTTGCAGTATGAATAGAAACTTCATCAAATTCAGCGTCATAACTAACATTAACTTCTTTTGGTATCCTCAACCTTCTCCTTTCTTCAACAACTTTCTTTAGAAAATCTTTAGGATTAGATACAGTTCCAACATACTTATCGTCTAGGTATACGTCACTCATTTTATCATTTCCACTCCTAAATTTTCTAAATTCTTACGCAGCTTCTCTTCCTGTACAACTTTTTGGGTAACTCTCGCCAACATTGCTACATTCTTTCTTAGACCAATCGGTGTACCTTCCGGCGTTTCAATTGGACACAACCTACCCCAGTGCGTTGAATGAATTTCTCTCGCTTCGAAGTTTTCTTGCGTAGCTGATAACAAGGATACAACTCTTCCTAAATGTGAAATCGTGTCAAGGTAGTTTACTCTTGCTATATTTTGGCTAATACCTCTTCGTCCGCCGACCCACGAACCTGTTGCGATAGCACTTTTCAACCTTGAAGATAACAACTTGTCTCTTATAATGATTTTAACCGACTGGAACTTTCCTCTCTTCACTAACCTTTGGAAGTTATACAGTATGTCGTTTACTAAAACTCTCATATTCACTCTGAATAAATCAGATAGCAAGTCACCAGGCAGCTTCAACTTCTTATTCTTATAATGGTCTTTTTCTGTATTAGTCTTATTATCGACGGTAATCTGCATAAACTTCTTAATCAACTTACAAAGATGGTGCGCCTTCAATATCCTTTCCTTCTCTGTAATACCAATATGCGGTAACAAGTAATGGTCCAACTGTTCTGTTGT